>JBOGLY010000157.1:0-7115 GCA_050746425.1 Acidobacteriaceae bacterium | reverse complement strand
CACCTACAGCGCAGACAATGGCGAGCGGCGTCTGTCTATCTCTTTTTTTGGGCTGTGTTGCCGATCACGCTTTACGGCATGGCAACGGACAATGAGATCAAAGAAGTCGAATGTGGAATGCTGCTGGCTGCTGGTGCGGTTATTGCATTTGGCCTTCGGCTTTCCAGCCGGCATATTCGCCGCTTGTACGTTGCAGTAGTGGTTGCCGTCGCTTTGTCTGGCATCTACATGGGGGCGACCCGCGTCCGAGTGTTCGGAATCGGCCCACACCAATTTTTTGAGTGGCGCGACGGAAATGTTCCCGTCGCAAACACATTTTTCAGCGATACCTGCGCAAGTCCGCTCATGCGAGACGTGGTTCGTGAGGTCGCGGCGGCAAAATCCATCAACAAGGGACCGTTCTTTTTTGGTCCTCGAATTGAGTTCATGTATGCCGTAGTTGGAGTTCCGTCCCCTGAACACCTGCCCGTTTACTGGCAACCAGGGACATCTTTTGCTCGAGGAGAAGAGCCTAAGTTGATTGAGTCATGGAGGCAGCGCCGTTTCAATACTTTGGTTTTTCTCAAGGGCGACTACACCTTCTATTCGGCGGCCTTACTTTCTATCATAGACAGCGAATATCGGAGGGACGACAGCTATCCCAATATCACGGTGTATCATGCCAAAAATGAGTTAGATGACTTTTCTCATCGTGGGGAATCGCCACCTCGGCGTTGAGAAACTTCGGGTGTTAAGCGTTGCATCCAGCCGCCGGTCACGATACCATCCGCTTGCATGGACTTGAACCGAGCATCCGACCGTATCGTCTCCGCCGAGCCCGTCGAAGACGACCTCGCGCTTGACCTGAAGCTGCGGCCGCAGCGGCTGAATGAGTTCATTGGGCAGCGCAAGGCGAAGGAGCAATTGTCGATCGCGCTTGAGGCCGCGCGCAATCGCGGCGAGGCGTTGGATCATGTGCTGCTCTCCGGCCCTCCGGGCCTGGGAAAAACAACGCTAGCCAACATCATCGCCAATGAGCTTGGAGTGCGCTTTCAACAAACCTCGGGTCCGGCGCTCCAGATTCAGGGCGATCTGACTGCGATTCTCACGAACTTGAAAAAGCACCAGGTGCTTTTTCTGGATGAGATTCATCGCCTGCAACCGGCGCTGCAGGAAAAGCTTTATACCGCGCTTGAAGATTACAAGCTGGACATCATCATCGGGCAAGGCCCAGCCGCACGCACACACGTGATGGACCTGCAACCGTTTACTTTTGTGGCGGCAACCACGCGGCCTGGGCTGCTCGCGTCGCCGCTGCTCGCGCGCTTTGGAATTCTGTTGCGCCTCGATTTCTACACCGACGAGGAGCTGCGCATTATCGTGCACCGCTCTGCTGAGGTACTGAACGTGCCCATCGAGGACGACGGTGCGGCGGAGATTGCCATGCGATGCCGCGGCACTCCGCGCATTGCCAACCGGCTATTGCGCCGCGTTCGAGATTATGCCCAAGTGAGGGCCAGCGGACATATTGACCGCGAGACTGCAATGGCGGCCCTGGATCTGCTGGAAGTAGACGCGCATGGGTTCGACGAGATGGACCGGCGACTCTTGCGCACGATCATCGACAAATACGATGGCGGCCCGGTCGGCCTGAACACGTTGGCGGCTGCGCTGGCAGAAGAAGAAGACGCCCTCGAAGAAGTCTATGAGCCATTCCTGATACAGATCGGCTTCCTCGATCGCACACCTCGCGGACGAGTCGCGACTCGGCTCGCCTATCAGCATTTTGGCCTGGAACAGCCCCGCAGACAAAGTCAGCTATTCTGACGCCGAGACAATCTCTTTTCGAAACCTCCCCTCCAGTTTGTGCCATCGAGGAAATCGATGCATCTAATCATCAGCGGGCTAATAAACCCGGCTGCGTTCACTCACCTACAATGGATACAGCGTCTGCGCTAAAAAGATCGAAGGACAATCCGCCCGATTGATGAGCCGAAGTATATGTTGTTATTTGATTTTGACCTTTATAGTGCTATTCGCGTGTCTCTGCCCTGACGCGTTTGCGATCAATGGCGGCGATTCGAAGGCCGCTAGTTCTTCGTCTATTTTGCCGGAGGCGCCCGACCCATCGCCGGCGGTCCGAAAACAGAGGAACAGGTACCACCGTCCGCACGTAACCGTGCCGGAGTTGGACACGGCGCCGACCCTCAAGGATTTTCTGACCGTCCCTACCCACTCTAACGTCGCGCGGGAAATGCTGCGGATCAGCCATTTCATCCAGCGAAATCCCGAGGACGGCAAACCGCCTACGGAGTCTACCGTTGCCTATCTCGGCTACACGCGGAAGTATTTCTACGCCGCATTCGTCTGCCATGACAAAACGCCAAGTCTTATTCGCGCCCACATGCTCGCTCGGGATTCCCTGGGCGATGACGATGATGTGGCAATCTACCTGGATACGTTCCACGATCAACGGCGTGCATTCCTGTTCGTATCCAACCCTCTGGGAATCCAGGCAGACGCGCTTTATAGCGAGCAGAATGGTTCCGACTATTCTTTCGACACGGTGTGGGACACCTGGGGCAAACGCACCAGATTCGGATATGTCGTCCTGATGCGCATTCCGTTTGCCAGCCTGTATTTTGCCAAGGCCGCGACGAACCAGATGCGCACATGGGGCATCATCCTGGAGCGAGGCATATCGCACGCCAACGAATCCGTGTATTGGCCGCGAAGCACCCATAACGTTGCTGGAATCCTGACCCAGGACATTGCCGCCGACGGCTTTATGAACATTGCCCACGGTCAAAACTGGCAATTCGAGCCATACGTCCTCGCCCGCAATCTGCGACAGTTGAACGTGATGAATGCGGACAATCCCTACTTCGAACACAAACACCTGCAAGCCTACGGAGGGATGGATGCAAAATTCATTCTGCGCAACAGCCTCATCCTCGATGTAACGGTCAATCCCGATTTCAGCCAGGTGGGCATCAACAATCCCGCCACGCCAAACCAGCGTTTTCCTCCGTATTTTCCAGAGGTCAGGCCGTTTTTCATAGAAAACAGCAGCTATTTCATGACACCGGTAAGCCTCTACTACACCAACAATATTGTGTTTCCGCAGTATGGCGCGCGGTTGACGGGCAAGCTTGGGCCATGGGCGCTCGGCCTTCTTGGAGTCGACGATCGCAGTCCGGGAGATGCTGTCCCGCAGGGCGATCCTGAATTCGGAAGCCGTGCCCATTTTTATATTGGGCGCGTGAACCGGGACATCGGCACGCTATCGGACGTGGGCATCATTTATGCAGACAGAGAGTACCTTGGTTCTTTTAACCGCGCGGGCGGACTGGACTATCGATCACGCCTGAAGAACCGCTGGACTCTGACCGGGCAGTTCATTTCCTCTGCCACACAAAACATCAGCAACGACACGGAAGGCGAACAGGAGTGCGAGAACCTGAGCCTGACTTGCAGCGGTCAGGTGTATTCGCAGGAATTGAGTTACACGGACCTGCACCAAAGATGGTGGTTTGAATACGACGATACATCGGCTGGATACGTGACCGACACCGGTTTCTTCCGCCGTCCGGATGTACGCGAACCTTCAGGGCACTACAACTATACGTTTCGACCGAAACACGGATGGATTCTTTCTCATGGTCCAAGCGTCTACACGGAACGAATCTGGGACCATCGCGGGGTGCCGCTCGATTTTTACATCAATCCGGCATACAGCTTCAACTTCAAGGCCCGGACGTCAGTTTCCGCCAGCGTCGATTATGGTCAGGACCGCTTGCGCCCGATCGACTATCCGGTTCTGACCCACAACGTGGAATACCACAGCCACTCTAGCGGAATTAACTTCTACACCTCTCCACTGCCTTACATCGCTGTCGGTGGAGGGGTCTATACGGGCAGGGGCATCAACTTCTCGCCGCCTAGCAACATCGGACCCGATCCAGTCAATGTAACTTCTCCGAATTTGAACCTGGAGGTGAAGCCGATCGGATCGCTCGATCTGAACAACAGTTACGTCTATACGCACTTCACAAATCCATCGAACGGCGCCGTCGTATACGACAACCACGAGCTGATCTCGCGTTGGAACTACCAGATCACCAAAGCCGTATCCTTCAATTTGATTGGACAATATATTTCCACGTTGCCGAATCCGCA
Source organism: Acidobacteriaceae bacterium (assembly GCA_050746425.1). Classification (GTDB taxonomy): domain Bacteria; phylum Acidobacteriota; class Terriglobia; order Terriglobales; family Acidobacteriaceae; genus JAKAAZ01. The sequence continues at coordinate 2,957 of JBOGLY010000157.1, read as the reverse complement.
ATATACCAGCCTGGCAAACTCTAAGACGTTGTTTGCCGACGCCTTGTTTACATATCTACCGCATCCAGGAACGGCCATCTACTTTGGATACATTGGGAACTTCGCCAATTTGGACCGCGCTCTGTGCACGAGGCAAACAAATGGATTGTGCAACGCGAACGATCCCATCCTGCCACCCACCCACTCCTCGCTGATGAACGACGGCAAAACAATTTATCTCAAGATGACTTATTTGCTGCGATTTTAGCGAAACTCTGACTAAGTCACTGTTTTTAGAGTTTTTAGGTAGACTCCGGCCTTCAGGCCGGGGATAGGTCACTGAAATAAGCGGGATGGCTTCAGCCACTGGGGTACTGAATAACTTAATCAGAGCTTTCTTAGAGCCCGGTTACTCCCCTGGCGTCACAATAAACTGTTCGATTTTTCCATTCGGCATTTGATAGGTTGTCACCGCCAGGTCCGCGGTGGGAAAAACAACATCGTAGGCGCGGAAAATCATGCCACCGCGCAGTTCCTTGTGTGTCTGACGGAATTCAATGGGCGTGCCCAGCGGCCTAAGGCTCGATTCAAAATCGCCCAACGCCTGCTTATCGAAATACGCGTTGCAATTCGCGGTAAACAGCGATCGATCGATTTTTCCGTGCTGCAGTCCAATGAAAATCTGGCGCGCCTCCTTCTGGCTCCGCTGTGATTCATCCGCCGGCAGCTTCACGAGCACTGACGCTATTTTGCCTGCGATGACGCCGGATGCGTCTGTTGCCTCTTCATTGGTCAGCACGGCGATGGCAACTTTGTCCTGCGGCAGGACCATGTTCTCGCTGGTAAATCCGGAAACCTCGCCGCTGTGCGAAACGACCAAGTGGCCGTCACGCGTTGAGATCTCTTCTCCCAGGCCATAGTGTGTATCTTGTCCGTTTTTCAGCTTCACCGAAGTCAACATTTGCCGGTATGAGGCGGGCTGCAACAGCGACTCATTCATCAGGCTGATGTCCCAAAGCAACAGATCGCGCACCGGCATCGCGAGTTCGCCGCCGGCAAATACCCAGCCAGCTCCATCCCTCGGTGCAATGCGCAGCGGCCCCAGCGCATAACGAATGTAGCCATCGGGGTCCGTCTGCGGCAACGGATGCTGGTCGGAATCCATGACGCGGGTCATGTGCAGTGGGGTAAAGATATTCCGCTGCAAAAATTCCATCAGCGGCATTCCGCTTACCATCTCGACAATCTTGCCGGCGATCACATAATTCGTGTTGCTGTACTGCCACTCGGTGCCAGGATCGAAGTCGAGAGGCTTCTTGCCCCAATTGTCAAGGATTGCGTCTGGAGTGGTGGGATCCTTCATTGGCGGCAGAGAGTAGTCCTCCGCGTAGTAGTCCTGATAACCGGAGGTGTGCGACAGGATCTCTCGCAACGTCACTTGATTGGCACGCGTCAAATTAGGCAGCCATCTCGAAACCGTGTCGTCAAGGGTCAATTTACCTTGCTGCTGCAGCAATAGAATCGCAGCCACGGTAAATTGTTTGCTGACCGAGCCAATGCTGTAGCGCATTTGCGGCGTTGCCTTTACTGGGGGATTGAGTTTGGCCATGCCGTAGGCTTTCAAGTACGCAATCTTCCCATCCGTCACGATTCCAACCGATGCGCTGGGGACGCCGGTGTCCGTCAGGACCTGCCGTGCGATCGCGTCTATCCTGGCCTGCTGAGCGGCAGGCAACGTGTCCTGCGCAAAGCTCGACAATGGAACGGCTGTCAGCATCACTAAAATTGCCGCGACAGTGCCGGACCGTTTTCGGCGCAAAAACTTTGCAAGCGACATTGAAGCCCCTTTCATGCACACGCAGAATCCAATGATACGGGCAGATGCCCATGCGGCAACCTGCAACCGCGTCAATCCTAGTAAACTAAAAGCAGAGAATCCCTGGCCAGAAATATGACAGAAACGGTACCCACTTCAATGAATCTTCCTCTTGCTGACGCAATCGAGGCAGCCGCGAAAGCTGCCGGCATGTTCGTGTTGTCGATTCGCGGAGGATCGGATTTTCACGGCGCTCCGACAACCTGTCTCACCTTTGGCCTTCATTCGGAAACTGCCGGCGATCGCACCCTGCAAATGGAGCTGAGCAATACATTCGATTTCGCTCGACCAGATCTGCTGCCGGGATTGACCAGTTGTCTTCGCGAAGCGGCGCTTCGATTGCGAAATCCGAGGCCCGACTGCTACGTCACGCTGGCTGGACTGCCAATCCGCTTCGATAGCTTCGCGTGGCCGTTTCATCGCTCGACTTCCGGGTCGGACACTTACGTGGTGCATGGGGTCGCACACCTGGAAGACGGCACCTCCAGTCCGCTACACGCAAAAATTGCCGCGAGCATGACCGTCACCTTCGCGGAAATTGTTGCCGCGCCCGAACAGCCATACGCCGAAAGCTTTATCTACAATGCGGTTCGCAAGGTTCTTGATCAGGGTCAGATGGAGTTGATCAAGAGCGGCAATCGACAACCAGTGCCGGTCACTACACGCTATTACAGCCGCTGGGAAAAGAAATTTGTTTTTGCCGATACCGACTACAAGTCACGCGCGGATTACCTGGCGCTTAAGCTCTACTGGCTCTCTGGATTGCTGGGCAATAGCCAGCCGGTTTGGATCGCGGATCCCAGAGATGCCCAATATCTTAATACCAATCCCGAACAGTTGCAACGCGCGGCATCTCAGCTCGCCAACGATGGGCTGGCAAAGTTGGACGTCGACGTGCAATTTGCCGCCGCGACGCCCTTACTGCTCCAGCGCGCCGATCATTACCACGCCGTGCTTACCGAGGCTCTTGCGATCACAAAGCCCTCCTTCAACGAAGAAATGCGCCACGGACATACAAATATGTAAGGGCCGCTCGCCGCGACGCAGGCTGTCAATGTGGTCTCGGCAACTTCGGAATTCGACGGCCGGAACTTTTCGCTCC
>JBOGLY010000156.1:0-7118 GCA_050746425.1 Acidobacteriaceae bacterium | reverse complement strand
GCCCTGGGGCATTCTCGTCATCCCAATTCGGATCGTACGCATGCTGACCGGTTTCCATGGTGTTGGAGCCGCTGATATGTTCTACCGTACCCTTGCTTCCCAGGTAACGCTCTCCCAGCCCGTACCGTTCATTGCTGAAGGTCGATTGCCACACCACCAGCAAATCGTTCGGATACTCGAAGGTGACATTGATCGTGTCCGGTACCTGCCGTCCATCCTTCACAGAGTACACGCCGCCCATCATGGTGGCGGCCTTGGGCAGCTCCAGATTCATGGCCGTGATGATGCAGCCAATCTGGTGGACCATGTTTTCTGTAATGTTGCCGCCGGAGAATTCCCAGAACAGTCGCCAGTTGATGAACTTGTACCCGTCAAACGGGAATTTCGGCCGTCCGGAGAGAAACAGGTTCCAATTCACGTGCGCGGGATTGCAGTCCGCCGGAACCGGGCGGACCCACTGTCCCTGCCCTTGCGGCGTGTTGCGGCTCATCCACGACTCGACCATGGTTATCTTCCCGGGTAAGCCTTCCTGAATCCACTTTTTTGCGTCCCACAACTCGCCTGAGCTTTCGTCCTGCATTCCAATCTGAACCACTTGTTTGGAGGCTTTCGCCGCTGCCCGGCAGGCCTTCGCTTCTGGAATGTCCCACGCCATTGTCTTTTCTGAGTAGAGGTCCTTACCGGAGGCCAAGGTGGCAAGAAAATATTTTGCGTGCAAATGCTGCGGAGTGGCCTGGATTACGGCGTCAATGTCGTTTCGCTCAAGCATCCGCATCGGGTCGTCATAAGCGGCGACGTTAGGGACGAAACTCTTCACCTGGTCGCGACGGCGAGAATAAACGTCGGCGACCGCAACGCATTCGACGTTCGGCTGCTTCAACGCATTTTTCAGGTCCTGCTGGCCGCGATCTCCAGCGCCGATGATACCAATGCGGATTCGATCGTTCGCGCCAATGACCCGGTTGCTTGCCGCGAACATGCGTGTGCCGGAAAAAGTCCCAAGCGCGGCAATTCCCATGCCCGCCTGCCCGATAAAGTCGCGACGATTGATTTTCTTCCCCTCTTCTTCCATTTGGACCCTTCTCCTTTGCCGAATGTACTCGCTCATCGTATCTCGTCCAGCTTGCATTGCCTCGGATTATAATTTGTTTCGCCAGAACGCTTGCGCGCTTCAACTTTTTTTGATCTTGTCTCTCTTTCTGTCTTTCCCGCAGGGAAGCTGCTTCTGATTTTGTTCTCCACGCAGAGAAGGATGAGGCAGGCCGCTCTACTGCAGAAGTGATTTAACAATATCGAGATTCCCTTACTGGAGGCAAAGAATGCCCGGACCTATTCCGCGGAGAAGATTCTTAAAGACTGTTGGCCTTGGCGCACTCGCGGGCGCGGGCGCACAAATGCTCGCACCAACGGGGGCCATGGGAGAGGTTTCCGACGCCGACCCGGACGATTCGAAAATGCCTCGGCTGTTCGCCGGCTGCTGCGCCTACTCCTATAACAAAGCGTTGAGGAAAGGCGCCATGACGCTGGAGGACTTTATCCACCGCGCTGTCCAGATGCGCCTCGACGGGATCGATATGACCGCGTATTACCTCAAATCAACCGACCCGGAATATCTCGACAGTCTTCGCCATCTCGCGTACAAGAACGCGATGCCGTTTTCCGGCTCGGCCTGCGGCGTCAGCATGGTCCAGCCAACCGCCGCCAAGCGCGCCGATAGCCTGAACGAAATAAAAAAATGGGTCGATGTCACGGACCGGCTGGGAGCATCTCATCTCAGAATTTTTGCCGGTGAACTGCCGCGCGGCGCCACGCTGCAGCAAGGAGTTGACTGGGTCGTTGAGACGATGAAGGCGGCGGTGGATTATTCCGGCAAGAAAGGCATCATGCTCGGCGTCGAAGATCACCAGGGCGTGACGCAGAATTCGGACGTTTGCCTGGAGATCATGCATCGCGTGAACTCGCCTTACGCCGGTATCAATCTCGACATCACGAACTTCATCCCCACGCCCACACAGGATGCCTACGCGCAAATCGCGGCCTGCATTCCTTATGCCACCAACACCCACATCCGCGACCATTTTGAAAACGACCAGAGTCCCGTGGATCTTGACCGCGTCTGGCGGCTCTTCGCGCAAGCGGGTTTCAAGGGATATATGTCGGCCGAGTACGAAGGACCGGACTCGGAAACCGGCGTGCCCGCGCTGGTCGCGAAAATAAAATCTCTTTGCCGAAAATATTCAACCGTGTGAAAAGCTTTGCTGAGGTGCCGCATCAGAGAAAGCGTTGTCGTCCTGAGCGCAACGAAGTGGAGCGAAGGATCTCGCGGTTTCACGACTAAACGCCAGGTCCTTCGCCTGCGGCTCAGGATGACAAAGCCTTCGCTGTTGAGCATGGCAATAAATCTTCGCGAAGTCTAAAAGGAGACAGATGGTAACTCGACGGGAATTTCTTGATTCAGTTGCAATTGGTGCGGCCGGCCTGGCCGTTGGATCGACCGCTAAAAGCTATGCGCGAATTCTTGGCTCCAACGACCGGCTCAATTTTGCCGTGATTGGCTTGCATGGCCGCGGCTACGCGCACCTTTCCTCGCTCAAGGCCAACAGCGATGCCGCCCGCATCACGCATGTCTGCGATGTGGACAGCAACACGCTGAAGAAATTTGCCGAGAGCGCTCAGCAGGAATTGGGTTACGTTGTCGCGCCTGCAAAGGACTTCCGCGAAATTCTCGCGCAAAAAGATGTGGACGCCATTACCATCGCCACGCCCGACCACTGGCATACACCCATGGCAATTGCCGGCCTGCGGGCAGGAAAGCATGTCTACGTGGAAAAACCTTGCAGCCACAATCCCGCCGAAGGGGCGCTGCTGGTCGAGGCGCAACGCAAGTACGGCAAGCTTGTGCAGATGGGGACCCAGCAACGCTCCTCGGATTACACGATTGAAATTGTCGGCAAGATTCACAACGGTCTGATCGGCAGGCCGTACTATGCGAAGGCCTGGTACAGCAACGTTAGAAAATCCATTGGCATAGGAAAGGTCGTGCCCGTGCCGCCGCAGCTCGACTGGGACCTGTGGCAAGGCCCAGCGCCGCGCAGACCGTATAAGGACAATGTGCAGCCGTACAACTGGCACTGGTTCAAAATTTACGGCACCGGCGAGGCGCTCAACAATGGCACGCATGAGGTGGATGTGTGCCGCTGGGCGCTCGGCGTCGATTATCCCCAGCGCGTCACTTCCTCCGGCGGGCGATATCAGTTCAAAGACGACTGGCAGTTTTACGACACGCTGGTCACCAGCTTCGAATATCCCGACAAGATGATCGACTGGGAAGGCAAGAGTTGCCAGGGGATGAAGTTTTACCACCGGGACCGCGGTTCGACGATCATGGGAACAACGGGAACCGTGCTGGTCGATCGCGGCGGCTACGAGATCTACGATCTCGCCGGAAAAAAGACCAGCGAATACAAAGTCGGCGAGGCGGCATCATCCGCCGATTTGGTCGGTCGCGATTCGATGACCGATGCCCATTTCAGGAACTTTATTGCCGGGATTCGCACCGGGGCAAAACTCCATGCTCCCATTGCCGTCGGTAACGTTTCCGTTACTACCCTGCAACTTTCCAACATCGCATGGGAGGTGAAGCGGGAACTTCATCTCGACCCGACCGATGGAAAAATCCAGAACGATCCCGGAGCCATGAAGCTGTGGGGAAGAGAGTACGAAAAGGGCTGGGCGCCGCACATCTAGAGCGTTGTGAGCGGCCAACGCACGTCGTCATTCTGAGCGAAGCGGAGAATCGGTGCAGTATCTTTTTGCGGCAATACAGAGATTCTTCGTTCGTTTCGCTCGCTCAGAATGACGTCACTTCATCCGACAGCAACGCGAGAAACACTTATGCTCCAAGCACACTCAGGCGTGAAGCTTGCGCATAAAATTGGCGTCGATTGTCAACTCCTGCATGACGGGCATGTTGTATTCCTCCTGCTCGACAAAGCAGTGCCGGATATGCCCGGTTGCCGCCGCCGCGGCAAAAATTGGCCGATAGTCGATCGATCCCTGGCCCAGTGCGGTTGCGGTTGGAGGATTTTCAATAGTTTGCGGAATGGTAAAGGGCTTGAAATCCTTGACGTGCAGCATGGAAATGCGCGTCGAATAGCGGTGCAATAATTCGACAGGATTTCCGCCGCCCACAACCACCCACCCTAAATCCATTTCCATGGTGACGTACGCTGGATCCGTCAGGCGCATCAACTCGTCGTACGGCGTTACGCCGTTTTCTTTATGAAATTCCATGGTGTGGTTGTGGTAGCCGAACTTCAACCCGGCGGCGTGGATTTTCTTCCCGATCTGGTTGAACTGCTCGGCATTCCATCGCCACTCCGCCAGAGTGAACATAGGACCGTGACCGCCATGGTGACCCGGATAGGAACAAATAATATATTTCGCGCCAATCTCCTTAATGAATGCCACGATCTGATCGAACTGGGTGTGAAGAAGATCGGACGAATAATGTGCGCTGACGCAGTTGAGTCCAGCCTCCCGCATCGCTTGCTTCACCTGGCTGGCGCTGTGATTGAAAAAGCCGGCCGCCTCCACTTGCTTGTAGCCAATGGCGGCAATCTGTTTCAGCGTGCCTTCGTAATCGGTGGGTAACTGCTTTCGCACTGAGTAAAGCTGAATCCCCAGCGGCAGGTTTAGGTATTTTGTTTTATCTTCCGCATTCAGGGTCGAATTACGGAACAATGTCGAACCGTAGACTAGAGCCGCACTGCCGGCCTTCAAAAAATCTCTTCGTGAATTCATGGCATCCACCTCTTCTTATTGTTTTGTTGGCGAACCACGGACCTGTTCCGCAGACAGCTATTTCTTTTGCAGGACTCGTATGTAGGAAACCAGATTCTCTATCTGTTGGGGAGTGAGTTTGGCGCCGAATGCAGGCATGTTGTTTTTTCCATTGGTGATCACGTGGGCCAACTGGGCATCGCTCAGCTTCTTTACGGCTTCATCGTGAAGGTTCACTACTCCCAGAGCCTGGCCGGTCGGTGTGGCGCCCTTTCCGTCGGAGCCGTGGCACATTACGCATTTTGACTGGAACAACGTTGCACCCGGGTTTTGCGCCAGCACTGGCGCGGTTATCAGGCAAACCATAGCGGCTGTTGAAAGCAATTGAATCGAAAGTTTCATCGCATCTCCATAATCGAAATAATAAAACTCAAAGCTTATTGCGGAAGCTGAACGTCACACGTTACTGATTCAGCATATGACAAGTGTTGCAATCGATGCTGGCGTGCCTGGCGGTGTGGCATTTAATGCAGGTACCCATGGAAATGTCCATCGCCTTGTATACGCGGACCTGGTCCGCGACCTGACCATGACATTGCTCGCAAGTGATGCCATGCGAAAGATGGGTCTTGTGGCTGAATGTCACAAATGAAGGCAGTTGATACACCCGGATCCACGGAACCAATGCATTCGATTTCGCGTATGCCGCCAACTTTTCAACGCCGGGGTTCTCCGTAGCCATGGTCTGGTGGCATTGCATGCAAAATGCTGCCTGCGGAATCTTCAGCGTCTCGCCGGACCGCGAAGGCGCATGGCAATATTCGCAAGGAAGTTTCAGGGTGCCTGCGTGCTCTTTATGGCTGAACGGAATTGGCTGCACAGGACCTTGCACAGCTTCGGGCGAGGTAGTGGGCGCGGGCCCAGGGGCTGCCGCTGAATTCTGCGCGGTCGCGGCATAGGTCGTCGGAATCTGCATGGCTGGCTGCACCAGAAAGGCGGCCAGTGCCAGCAACAGAAGTGTGCGCCACGGTCCCCTCATGCCAGGCCTCCGTCACCCAAGGTTTCTCTGCCGCATTTGCTCCGCCAGATACTCGGCCGATCGCATGGAAAGCGACAGAATCGTCATCGTTGGATTCTGCCATCCGCTGCTGACAAAGCTGCTGCCATCCACCACGAACAGGTTCTTGATGTCGTGGCTCTGGTTCCACTTGTTCAGTACGCTCGTTTTCGGGTCGTCTCCCATCCGGCAGGTCCCCAACTCATGAATGCTATAGCCCGGAGGATTGGGTACATAGTTCTTCGACAACACCTGAAAGCCGGCGGCCTCCGCCACGGCAGTGCCGGTATCGACGGCATCGCGGGCCATGTTGAACTCATTTTCGGTGTAGCGCGTATCGACGTGCAGTGCGGGAATGCCCCACGCATCCACTACGTTCTTGTCGATGCTGACATGATTTTCGTAACGGGAGAGGACCTGGCCCATTAACGACATTCCAAATCCGCTTCCGTCATAACTGTTTCGAAGCTTTTCGAGTTCCGCTCCATAAGCGGCAAAATTTCGTGGGTCCATGGGTCGGCTGCTGCTCCAGACGTTGAAAGCATATCCGCCGAGAAAGTTCCTTGCTCTGGTATTGATATTTCGGAAGCGCGGAATCAGCGCCTCGCCGCCCATCAGATCGGGTGTCGCTTTGCCATCGCGCGCCTCGGGCACAGAGCAGACCACGGCGGGGCCGTAGATGTTGTCAATTAGATAATGCCCCAGGACGCCGCTGGAGTTCGCCAGCTTGGAGTTCAGCAAAAGACGCGTGCTCTCGAGACATCCCGCCGCCAGAACGACGACGCGCGCCTTCACTGACATTTCCCGCCGCGAATGCCGATCGAGGAAAAGGGCGCCGTTGGCAAGCCCGGAATTTTTACCAACCGTGAGTTCACGCACGACCACATTGGGCACGGCGGTCAGCTTGCCGGTCGAGAACGCGTCGGGCAGTAGAAGGTTGATGGAGCTGGCGAGGCCATCGCGGCCGATCGCACTACGCTGCTTGCATACAGGAACGCCCAGCTTTTTTCCGGCGGCAATGAACCGCTGCATGGAGCCGGACCAGGGAGAATCATCGACGACAAAATTGCCGTCTGGATATTGCGGCAGCCCATCCGGGTGTCCGCTTACCCTGAAGATTTTCTCCACGCGAGAGTAATACGGGGCCAGATCAGCGAGGCTGATTGGCCAGTTCGTTCCGAAGCCATCATGGTCCCTGGATTTGAATTCGTAATCGCTGAGACGAAACGATTGGCGTGCCCAGAACAGCGATCGCCCGCCGAACAGTCGCACCCGGACC
>JBOGLY010000155.1:0-7168 GCA_050746425.1 Acidobacteriaceae bacterium | reverse complement strand
CTGGTGGGTGGCGCGGCGGCTTTACGGGAATGAGGGCGGATTTCTCGCGCTAGTGTTGTATTGTTTTTCGCCAGAGATGATTCGCGCCTGCCTCAGGCCCAATAATGAGATTCTCGCCGCCTGGGGGTTGTATGGCGTGCTTTACACGGCGGTTGGACTTGCCCACGCGATGCAGGGGCCTAGAAAAAAATGGCGACCGCGGTTGATTCTACTCACTGTGGCGCTGGGCCTGACAGCGACTGCGCATGTTGCGGCTGCCATCATCGGACTGCTTCTTGCCATTGGGTTCATGTTTTACTTGGCGGAAGATAAAAAGTCGCTGGTCGCACCCATACTGGCGATTGCCTCGGCGGGTGGATTTTTGATCCTGGTCGCTTCCTACGCGTTTAACCTGGATGCACTGAGTTATGTTTTCGAAAGCGCCGATGCGCGGATGTGGTTTTCCTGGGCGGGCAGTTTGCACATGTTCAAAGACGTTTCTAACGCCGGCTTGACGATCGCAATTTTGGCGGCCGCCGCGCTATTCATTTTTCATCGCCGCTCGCGATATTTCGGCAATACGACGCCGCTGATCGTCGCCCTGATCCTGCTGTCATTGGAGACGGCAGGCGTGCGCAGCGAACCATGGCTTTGGGCGCTCCCCTTTCTGTTGACTTTTACTGGCGGGGTGTTCGCCGACATGCTGGAGTCTCGCCATCGACGGATGTTTCTATGGCTGGCAACCGGCCTGATAGTAACACAGGTGTTACTGACGGTCATCAGCCTGCCATTGCTGGCGTCCTGAGGACGAGCTCTCGACGGTTAAGCAAATCGCTGCATCTGACCGATTAACTTCGTTGGTCAAATGCTGCTCCACGCAGTGAAAACACGGTAAACTGGATAGAGACCTTCAGTTCCATCCGAGCGTGTTCATCTGTGCCCGCCGGATCGGCATTCTTCGGCTCATTTCAGGATCGGTTCGCGACAAAACATGGCAGACGAGCAAAACCCCCAACAACTTCCTCTTGGCGACAACGGCAGCGACGGCGCGGGCAGCAACGGGACGCCTCCAGGTGGCCCAACAGGCCCCGGCGCGGCCAACATGATCTTCATCAACATTGAAGACGAGATGCGGCGATCATATCTCGACTATTCCATGTCGGTGATTATCGGGCGCGCATTGCCGGATGTGCGCGACGGCCTGAAGCCGGTGCATCGGCGTGTGCTTTACACGATGCAGGAGATGGGCCTGCAATACAACAAGAAGTACACGAAATGCGCCAAGGTGGTTGGCCAGTGCATGGGCCAGTACCATCCTCACGGCGACGCTTCGATCTACGACACCATGGTGCGACTGGCCCAGCCGTTCACCATGCGCTACACGCTTGTCGACGGTCAGGGAAATTTTGGCTCGGTCGATGGCGATCCGCCAGCGGCGATGCGATATACGGAAGCGCGGTTGACGCGGATTGCCGGCGAGATGTTGTCCGACATCGACCAGGACACGGTCGACTTTACGCCAAATTACGATGAGAGCACGTTTGAGCCGGTAGTGTTGCCGACACGCATTCCGACATTGATCGTGAACGGATCGAGCGGCATTGCGGTCGGCATGGCAACGAATATCCCTCCGCACAATCTGACGGAAATTGTGAACGCCGCCATTGAGATGGTGAACAATCCGCAGGCCGGGCTTGCGGAAGTGATGGCGCACGTGCAGGGACCGGATTTCCCGACCGGCGGCTTCATCTATGGCCGCAGCGGAATTCTTGAAGCCTATCGGACGGGGCGCGGACGATTCCTCATGCGGGCGCGGGTAGCGATGGAGAACATCACGCAGGGTCGCCAGGCGATCATCGTGACGGAAATTCCATACCAGGTGAATAAGTCGAAGTTGATCGAACGCATTGCCGCATTGGTCAACGAAAAGGTGATCGATGATATCAGCGATGTGCGGGATGAGAGCGACCGCGATGGCATGCGCATTGTTATTGAGTTGAAGCGCGGCGCGGAAGCGCAGATCGTGCTGAACCAGCTCTACAAGAACACCCAGATGCAGGACGGGTTCTCGATGATCTTTCTGGCGGTGGTGAATGGCCAGCCACGAGAGATGGGACTGCCGCAGGCGATCCGCCATTTCCTGGATCATCGCATCGATGTCGTGCGCCGGCGTACTGCTTTCCTGTTGAAAAAAGCGCGCGAGCGGGAACACATTCTCGAAGGCTACAAGATCGCGTTGGACAACCTGGATGCCTTCATCAAAATCATTCGAGGGTCGTCTTCGCGAGTGGATGCGCGGGAAAATCTGCATCGCTTCTCGCTGGGCAAAGAGATTGTCATCAAGCTGGACAAGGACACAACCAATCTGACGGCGGAAGCCGGCATGACCTATCGTCAGATTGACGCAGTCCTGGAATTGCAACTGTATCGGCTGACGCAGCTTTCAATAGACGAACTGCTAAAGGAACTCGCGGAGGTACGCGACCGGATTTCGGAGTACGAAGCGATCCTGGGCAGCGAGAAAAAACTGCGCAGCGTCATCGTCAAGGAACTCGAAGCGGTCAAGAAGGAATATGGCGATGCGCGCCGCACCCAGATTCTGGACGAGACGGCGGAGTTGCAGATGGAAGACCTGATTGCAGACGAGCAGGTGGCAATCACCGTATCGCATTCCGGCTATCTGAAACGTACCGCGATTTCAACCTATCGCCAACAACGTCGTGGCGGCACCGGCCGCTTTGGGATGCGGACGCGAGAAGAGGATTTCGTCGAGCAGTTGATAATCGATTCCACTCATGCCTATCTGCTCTGTTTCACCAACACGGGCAGGGTGTACTGGCTCAAGGTATATGAGATTCCCGACGTGGGCGCGGCGGGCAAAGGCAAAGCCATGGCCAGCCTGCTGAGCCTGCAACCGGGGGAAAATGTCTGCGCGATTTTGCCGGTACGGAACCTGGAGGAAGAAGGAAAATTCATCTTCTTTGGAACGCGCAATGGAACCGTGAAGAAGACGCCGCTGAAGGATTTTTCCAATGTGATGGCGAAGGGGATTATTGCGATCGGCATCGACAAGGACGACGAACTGGTGGCGGCGCGAGTCACGGACGGCAAACAAATTGTCTTTCTTGCCACGCATGACGGCATGGCGATTCGCTTCGATGAAAACGATGTTCGTTCCATGGGTCGGCCAGCTTATGGCGTTCGCGGCATTGACCTGGGGAAGGACGATTATGTTGTAGGCGTGGCGGTGACCCCGAAAGAGCGCAAAAAGAACGGCGGCGGCGCGGATTGCGCGTGCCTGATTCTTTCCGTTACCGACAACGGATACGGAAAGCGAACGGATGTCGATGAATATCGGCTGCAATCGCGCGGCGGCAAGGGCGTCATCAACCTGAAGACGATGAAGAAGAATGGCAAGGTCTGCTCCATCAATCTGGTGGACGATGCCAGCGAGTTGATGGTGATTAGCCAGTTTGGCAAGATCATCCGCATCGATACAAAGACGGTGCGCGCTGCCGGCCGATCGACCCAGGGCGTGCGTCTGCTGAATCTGGAAGAGCCGGACAAGGTGGCAGCCGCTGTTGTGATTCCGCCGGAAGAAAAAGAAAATGGCGATGAGCCGATGCTGATTCAGTAGGGGAAGTTCCACTCATCTGTCAGCCTGGAGCCCTTCACTTCGGTCGAAGGTAAACTCCGCGAAGGATTTGTGCACTTAAATTTTGCTATGGAATACGTAGATTCTTCGTTCACTTCGTTCAGAATGACAGTCCTCCTCGATCCGGCTTGGGAAATCAACTTTAACTCTTAGGGAGAAATTTACGATGGCGATCAAGACAGTAGCATTGAAAAATGGGCCGTACATGGTCACAGGCGATTTGACGGAACTTGAACTCACCGATGCGAATGGAAATCGTTATGACCTGAGCGGGAAAGAGAAGGTCGCGCTCTGTCGCTGCGGCGCTTCCGTCAACAAGCCCTTCTGCGATGGCCATCATTCGAAGATTGGATTTCAGGCAGCCGAGGCAGCCGTAAAAGCGGAGCAGCAGTAGCGCGCGGATTGCAACCGAACGCCGCAATCGAGATGTTGAACGAGCAACAACACGCAGAGATTCAGCGATTGTGGGCCCGCAAACTGGAGCAGGATAGCGCTGACATCCCTTTCTCGGAACGTCATCGAAATCTTGCGCCTGAAAGCGCGGAATTTCTCTTTGCACTGGTTGCTGGGATCGGCGCCAAAAATATTTTGGAGATCGGCGGATCGAGCGGTATTTCCACTATCGCGCTGGCTGCCGCCGCGCAGCAGACACAAGGGAAGCTTATTTCTTGCGAGATCGAGCCGGCCCGTCAAGCTGAATCGAAACGGACCATCGCCAGACTCGGCCTGAGCGAGTTCGTCGATTTTCGCCTGGGCGATGCCGCTGAGACTTTGCCGAAGCTGAGCGACCTTGAATTCGTGCTGATCGATTGCGAAAAGCGCGATTACATCCGCTTTTTCGATATGCTGCGGATGCGTCCCGGCAGCATCGTAGTGGCCGACAACATCATTTCTCACCAACTGAATGAATATGTCGCTCATGTGAGATCGCGACATGGAATAAGTTCCGTAACCCTGTCCATTGGTCAGGGTCTGGAGCTTAGCCGGGTTGCGGAATAAAACGGCGGATGGCTGTTTTGCAAAACAACAGGCCGATCGTTTTCAATGGGGTGGCGATGGTAATAAGAATCCGCACCGAATTCATGCTATCCTCGGAATCACATTTCGCTGCAAGCATGGGGGCGTTGCAGTACGGAATTTCGCGATCCCCGCAGTTGTAGCTTGATGCAACCTCAATGACCGATTCAAGTGGCCGAAGTCGTACTCAGGGTTCTCGCTTCCATCTTCCCCGCATTCATCGCATGAGGTTCCTGCCCAGCTATGCGTAGACGCACATGGGTCAGTCTGGCGATCGTGTTGGCCCTGGTGGCTGCGTTGATTGCCGTAGTGTATCTCCGCAAGCAGGCGCCACCTGAGGTGGCCCGGATCCTTCCGGAGGCAGACGGTATTGTCTATTTCAATCTGCAACCTCTGCGCAGTCTGACGCGTTTCGATCAACATCCTGTTCCGCACGATCCCGATTACCAGAAGTTCATCGATGCCACGGGAATCGTGTTTGAGCGCGATCTCGACAAGGCGGCGTTCGCGATCCATCGCATGGCGAACGACAATACCCCTAACGGCGCGGCAGCCTATTCCGAAGTTTTTCAAGGCCGGTTCGACGGACCGCGCCTGACCGCATATCTGCAATCGCAGGCGTCTGCTTCCGACAGGTATGCCGGACACGAAATCTACTCGATCGAGCATGAAGGTCGTACAGACCGGGTGACCGTGCTGGGGTACGATCTGGTCGCCGTCTCCAATGCGCCGACGGCGGAGCAGATTCATTCCATGATCGATCGTTATCATTCGGCGGCGTCGCCGTTTATCGAAGATACGCTTCTGTCGAAATACTATTCGAAGGTGCCACTGCTGTCGGAAGCGTGGGGTATCGGCGAGATCGAACCGGCAACGGGCACCGGCGTGCAATTTAATGTCTTCGGGCTGCCTGTATCGTTGCCGCCAGGCGCCGCATTTATTGGCTCACTTCGCTACCTCGGCTCCGTTCACATGCGGTTGGAAGAGATCGCGCCTACGGCAACCGCCGCAAAGGAGGCGGTGCAATTGGTGGGCATGGCGCTGGGCCTGGTACGCTCCACGCATATTGGTCAGGGCGCGCCGGATGCAAACGCGAAGGACTGGGGAGCGTTCGTAAACAGCATGACGATTGAGCAGAAAGGGAAGCGCGCGATCTTTCAAGCTGTCGTCCCCATCGGGCTGGTGCACGATTTGCTTTCTTCCGGCAAAAACACTGCCACAGTGCCGGTACCGCAGAAGAGTGTACCGGTACCCGACACTCCTTAAGCCAGCGAAAGCGTCGTCTTAGTGCAGTTTGCGCCCGATTTTTGCGACTGTTACACTTGAAGGTGCAGGCAATCTCTGCGCAACTGCCATTATCTGACCCCCGCGCGAAGGAATCCGGCTTAAATCTGTGGATACACAAACCCGTCACGCAATCAAACACGATGCCTTAATTGACCACGCGCACAGCGCTCTGGCCTGGTTGGAAGACCATAAGTCGGAAGCCATCCTTTACTCCATTATTGTGGTGGTCGTGCTGGCCATTGCGATCGGCAGCAGCATGTTTTATCAGCATCGGCAGGATGAGGCAGCCGTTGCCTTTGGCGCTGCGATGGACATCTATAGCGCGCCGGTCGCCAATTCCGAGACGGCGCCGGAACCCGGCGTACGGACGTATCCCAACGCGGTTGCGCGCGCGAAGGCCGCGAATCAGCAGTTTCTACAGGTAGCGCAAGAGTATGGCTCGACCGATGCGGGCAAAAATTCGCTCTATTTCTCCGGCCTGACTTACATGGAGATGGGAAATAGCGCGGAGGCGGAAACCACGCTGAAGAAAGTGGCGAATCGCGGAGACAAGAACCTGGCGGCGCTCGCCGACCTGGCGCTGGTCAGTTTGGATCGCCAGAGCGGAAGGACTTCCGACGCGATCGATTTGCTGAAGCATCTCATTGCGCATCCCACAATTACTGTACCGGCGGGTCAATCGAAGCTGGAACTTGCGGAGGTCTATCAGGAAACGAATCCTCAGCAGGCGAAGGACATCTACGCGCAGTTGAAGGACAAGGACACGAAGACCACAGCAGGGCAGATCGCGGCCCAAAGACTGCAACAGATGCATTAACGGCGATATGTTTTTACGCCAGAGGTTTCCAGACGCTATATCCGACCGGCCAGACATGCAAGTGTCTGGCCTTTGTGTTTCTGCGCTGACATTGTAGGCTGGTTGGCGCTACAAATATTTCCGAGCGCGGCGCGCCTCCGCTGCGTCCTGTCTAGTGAACCGATCTTTTATGGATGTCAGAACAGCGACCAACGAGCAGATCTTGACGTGGACCCTGGGCCGGAGTGTGGGCCAACGCGAGCGCGAAGACGCGAACACACTGGCGGAAATTTCCGACCTGGCGACGGAGCATTCCGCGCTGCTGTTTCGAGTGGCATTCAGCGTCCTGCGTCACGCCAGCGACTCCGAGGATGTCGTGCAGGAAACATTTCTGCGCGCGCTGAAGCATCGGAGAAAATTGGCAGGGATTGAAA
>JBOGLY010000154.1:0-7193 GCA_050746425.1 Acidobacteriaceae bacterium | reverse complement strand
GCGCAATTCACCGTCGCCGCTCGTGATAATGGATCGCTTCGGAGATGCCGATCCATACGTCCAGCAAACCCAGGCCGGAGACGACTCCGCGAGTTATTCCCGAACTCATCAGCCGGCCGAGCGAAGAAAAGCTCAGCAGGTACGGGCTTTCGTTCCAGTACCTGGTCCAGGGAAGCAGACAAACGAGCAGCCCAACATAGAAACAAAACACTACCAGAATGACGATGGACACCCGCTGCAGCCACAGCGGGGCGGGCGACTCCGACCAGTTTTCCGTCTTCGGCAAAGCGGATGCCTCGAGTTTCAAGCTTTCAGGTGAGAGCAAATCCTCTGGCGACATTTTTTTGGCAGGCCCGATTGTGGAGTCCTCCATACCGAAGCCATTGTCCAACCATGGCACCATCGCGCGGTTCTCTTAATTTTAGACTGGCGCAGGGACTTTAGACCGACGCAGGCACCGCATTCCGCTTGGGCCGGCGGTTTGCCTGCAATATTTTTTTGCGCAGGCGCAGGCTCTTTGGCGTAACTTCCACCAACTCATCCTCGTTGATGAACTCAATCGCCTGTTCAAGGTTTTGCGGCTTGAAAGGTACCAGGCGGATCGCATCGTCGGCGGAAGAGGCGCGCATATTGGTGAGTTTCTTTTCGCGCACCGCATTCACATCGAGGTCGTTGTCGCGCGAATGCTCGCCCACGATGATGCCTTCATACACCTCATTGCCCGGCCCAAGGAATAAGACGCCGCGTTCCTGCAACCCGTCAAGCGCATAGGTTGTCGTTGTGCCATGCCGGTCCGCGATCAAGGCGCCGGTCGAGCGCTGGGGAATCTCCCCCTGATGCGGCATGTAGCCGTCGAACAAGGAGTTCATGACGATAGTTCCGCGGGTTTCCGTCAACATTTCACTGCGGAGCCCGATCAGTCCGCGGCTGGGAATGCGAAACTCCAACCGAACGCGACCATAGCCATGGTTATGCATCTTGACCATTTCGGCCTTGCGCGGCCCCAGTCGCTCCATGACTACTCCGACGAAACTTTCCGGAATGTCGATCGTAAGCAGCTCGACCGGTTCCATCAGTTTTCCTTCGACGACGCGAGTGACAATCTCCGGACGGCCGACCATCAGTTCATAACCTTCTCGGCGCATCATTTCAATCAAAATGGCGAGTTGCAGTTCGCCGCGGCCCAGCACTTTAAAGTTGTCGGCGTTTCCAGCGTCTTCAACGCGAATCGAGACGTTCGTCAGCAGCTCTTTTTCCAGCCGCTCACGCAAATTGCGGGAGGTGACATATTGCCCTTCGCGGCCCGCAAACGGAGAATTGTTCACGAAAAACTGCATGGCAATCGTCGGCTCATCGATGGAAATCGTCGGCAACGGCGCTGGAGTGTCCAGGCTGGTGATGGTCTCGCCAATGGTAATGCCGCTGATACCGGCGACCGCGACAATGTCGCCAAGGGTCGTTTCCTCAATGTCTGTGCGCTTAAGGCCGCTAAAGCTGAACAGCTTGGTGATTTTGGTTTTTTCCAGCGTTCCATCGCGCTTTGAAATTGCAACTTCATCGCCGGTATGCAACGTTCCATTGAACACGCGCGCAATCGCGAGCCGACCCAGATAGTCCGAGTAGTCGAGATTGGTGACCAGGATTTGCAGGGGCCCGGCGGGATCTCCCGTGGCTGGTGGAATCGAGGAGACGATCGTCTCAAACAGCGGCTGCAGGTCGGTGCCCGGAATTTTCGCGTCCTTCGACGCCGTGCCCAGCTTTGCGTTTGTGTAGAGCACAGGAAAATCTAGTTGATCTTCTGCCGCATCCAGGTCGATGAAAAGATCGTAGACCTCATTCAATACTTCCTGCGGGCGGGCATCCGGGCGATCGATTTTATTGATGACAAGAATCGGCGGCAGCTTCGCTTCCAGCGCCTTAGAGAGCACATAACGGGTCTGCGGCAGCGGGCCCTCGCTGGCATCGACCAGCAGCATCACTCCGTCAACCATCTTCAGCGCGCGCTCCACCTCGCCGCCAAAGTCGGCGTGGCCGGGAGTGTCCACAATGTTGATCTTGGCGTCGTGGAACACGATTGCGGTGTTCTTCGCCAGGATGGTAATGCCGCGCTCGCGCTCCAGGTCATTCGAGTCCATGACCCGTTCAGCGACGGCCTCGTTGGATCGGAATGTGCCGCTTTGACGCAGCATGGCATCGACAAGAGTGGTCTTGCCGTGATCGACGTGAGCAATGATGGCAATGTTTCGTATTTCGGACGACACGATAGGTTCAGTTTCCTGTTAAGGTTTCCTGTTTCTGGTTTAGATAGGCTGGGTGTACGAGCGATTGGGCCAGCAGACGAGTTCGGCTCGCAAGCGGCGGAGCGCGGGGATCATCCTGATCTATCTACCAGTTTACCGCATCGGCAGATTGTGAAGGCGCAGAACCTGACGGAACCTATTCCACCGTCACGGACTTCGCCAGGTTGCGCGGCTGGTCGACATCGCATCCACGTCGCACCGCAATGTGGTAAGCGAGCAATTGCAGCGGCACCACTTCCAGAATCGGCAGCAACAGTTCCGGCGCGTGCGGAATGTAAACAACATGGTTCACCAGTTGCACGATCTCCTTATCACCTTCAATCGCCACGGCGATCACCTGTCCGGACCGGGCAGTTACTTCCTGGATGTTCGACAGCGTCTTTTCGTAGCGCAATTTCGAAGTTGGATCGCTGCTGTCCTTTGTCGCCAGCACAACGACCGGCAAGGATTCGTCGATCAACGCGTTGGGGCCATGTTTCATTTCGCCGGCTGGGTAGCCCTCCGCGTGGATGTAGGAGATTTCCTTCAACTTCAGGGCGCCCTCGAGCGCAATTGGATAATGAATGCCGCGACCCAAAAACAAAAAGTCGCTGGCGTTCGAATAGGTTTTTGCGAGGACCTCGCACGGCCCATTGCACTGCTTCAAAATATCTTGAATTTTGTTGGGTATCCGGGTCAATTCCTCGACCAGCGCAAGACTCTGGTCCGCATCGACTGTGCCCCGCAGCTGCGCCAGATAGAGCGCCAGTATAAACAGCGCAGTCAACTGCGCGGTGAATGCTTTGGTGGAGGCGACGCCGATCTCCGGGCCGGCGTGCGTATAGATGGAGCCATTGGCCTCGCGCGCGATCATGGCACCGACAACATTGCAGATGGCCAGTGTCTTTGAGCCTTTGGAAGCGATTTCACGCTGCGCCGCAATGGTGTCGGCGG
Organism: Acidobacteriaceae bacterium; assembly: GCA_050746425.1. Classification (GTDB taxonomy): domain Bacteria; phylum Acidobacteriota; class Terriglobia; order Terriglobales; family Acidobacteriaceae; genus JAKAAZ01. The sequence goes on along the minus strand of JBOGLY010000154.1, from coordinate 3,960 downwards.
TCTCGCCGGACTGCGTAATCAACAAGCCGATAGCTTTGGGGTCGGCGATGGGATCGCGGTAGCGATACTCGCTGGCGTAGTCCACCTCAACCGGCAGACGCGCCAGACGCTCGATCATGTATTTCCCAACCAGCCCGGCATGCCAGCTTGTTCCGCAAGCGGCGATGTTGATTTTGGTCGCCGCCCGAATCTCCGATTCAGGAATCTGCATTTCTTCCAGAAATACTTTGCCGGTTTCCAGCGAAACCCTGCTGAGAGTGGTATCGCGAACAGCCCTGCCTTGCTCGAAAATTTCCTTCAGCATGAAGTGCTTGTAGCCGCCTTTTTCCGCCTGAATCGGGTCCCACAAAATGTTCTGCACTTTTCGTTCGATTGGATTGCCGTCGAAATCGGTCAACGTGACGCCCTCCGGCGTCAGGATGGCCATGTCGCCGTCCGCGAGAAAATACAGCTTGCGGGTGTGATGCAGGATTCCGGGAACGTCGGAAGCGATGAAGTATTCGCCATCGCCCAAGCCAATTACCGCAGGCGGTCCGCTGCGCGCGGCGACAATTTTTTGCGGAAAATCGGCCGAAAGCACGCCGATGGCGAAGGCTCCCGTCAGTTGGCGGACGGCGCGGCGCACGGCTTCTTCCAACGAAACGGCATGTCCGTTTTTTCCGGCGGAAGTCAGCTCCAACTCGATTAGATGAGCGATGATTTCAGTGTCCGTCTCGGTGACGAACTTGTGGCCTTGCGCCGTCAGGGCGTGTTTCAGTTGCAGGTAATTTTCGACGATGCCGTTATGCACGACCACCAGCCGACCGGTGCAGTCGCGGTGCGGGTGCGCATTTTCCTCGGTTGGACGACCGTGGGTAGCCCAGCGTGTATGCCCAATGCCGTAGGTTCCGCTGAGTGTCTGTCGGCGCAGCACTTCTTCCAGGTTCTTCAGCTTGCCCGGCGCGCGCCGCAGCTCCAGCCCGTTCGTGCCGCCGGCAACCGCGATGCCCGCGGAGTCGTAGCCGCGATATTCCAGTCGTCGAAGTCCCTCAACAATGATCGGGACTGGATCTTTGCTGCCCACATACCCCACAATGCCGCACATAGTTTTCCCATTGTACGGGCGACACTGGCATACTCAGGGTGAAAACAACCTGAGTGGTGACTCCTCCGTAACGAAGCGCAGCCATTTTCGAGAGGGGGTGAATACGCAGCCTCCGGCAGTTATGGCCGCGCTTCTGGCATTGCCATGCCTCTTGGGGAGCAATCCTAGACTCCGAAGGATCAAGTGTCAACGCACACCTTCCGGTTGTGTTCTAAGATGGCCGGCGATTCGGAGGCTGGTCCACTGATCCCAACCGTGGTAGGAACAGCAGAACGGGTTGTTCCCGCCACGGCGGATTAGTCCGGGCATGTTAGGCTGTTTATGCTACCGGCCAGGAGGTACTCGATGCAAACCCGGCTCAAGGCATGCGTGGCTTTGCTGGCGGCAATCTCAGTGCTGACCTTGCTGGGGTGTAGTAGCGGTACCCTATCAACACAACCGCCGCCGACGTCGCCTCCACCCACGCAGCCACCGCAACCTCCGCCGTCCCAACCGCAACCCATACCGACACAGCCGCCGCCCACCCCTACCCCTCCAACCTCCGCGCCTCCCGCGCCCGGTGAATGGACATGGATCAGCGGCTCGAACACCGTCAATCAATTGGGAGCCTACGGGACCGAAGATGTGCCCGCTGCCAGCAATGTTGCTGGGGGACGCTATGGTGCCGTGACCTGGACGGGCGCCTCTGGGAGTTTATGGCTCTTCGGTGGTTTCAGCATTGTGGACGGAAGGAACCTCAATGACCTGTGGGAGTACAGCGGAGACAAATGGACCTGGGTGGGAGGATCCAACCTGCCGGGGCAATTAGGCGCATACGGAACCCAGGGAGAGCCTGCTCCTGGCAATGTTCCCGGTGCACGCGAGCTAGCTGCCAGTTCGGTCGATGCGAGTGGCAACTTCTGGCTCTTCGGGGGGCAGCGTATCGGTGAGTCCGATTCACCGGGAATCCTCGACGACCTGTGGAAATACAGCAATGGCGAATGGACGTGGATGGGCGGCTCGAATTTGCCTGCGAACCCGGGTACCGCTGGGGGCTTCCAGGGGACGGGGGTGTATGGGACCCTGGGTGTTGCCGCTCCCGGCAATGTTCCCGGAGCGCGATACGAAGCAGATTCGTGGACCGATGCGGCGGGAAACCTCTGGCTTTTTGGCGGACTGGGAGTCGATTCCGCAGGAAATCTCGGATTGCTCAACGACCTGTGGAAATACAGCAACCGCGAATGGACATGGATGAGCGGTTCAGATAAGGGTGACCAATACGGCGTCTACGGGACCCTGGGAGTGGCTGCACCCACCAATGTTCCGGGCTCGCGCTCCGGCGCCGTGGTCTGGACGGATGCGGCGGACAATCTCTGGCTCTTCGGCGGGGAGGGTGCCTCCATTGCGGGCGGATGCAGCGGCTCTACGTGTGTGCTCAACGATCTGTGGAAATACACAGTTTCCACAAATATGTGGACCTGGATGGGAGGATCGGACCTGAACAATCAAGCCGGGGTGTACGGGACCCAGGGCGTAGCCGCTCCCGACAATCTTCCACCACCCCGAGAAAATGCTGTCGGCTGGATGGATGCAGCGGGCAATTTTTGGCTTTTTGGCGGCGATGAGGGAGCACTGGAAGCGAGCCTGAACGATCTGTGGAAGTACAGCAACGGCAAATGGACCTGGGAAAGCGGCTCCAATACTCCCTGCGGAGCCGGCAGCTATGGAACCCAGGGAACGCCCGCTCCTGGCAATACTCCCGGCGCTCGCATTTTCGCGGTCGGCTGGGCCGACAAAGCCGGCAATCTCTGGTTCTTTGGCGGAGACGACTTCTGCAATCCCTACGGAGACGCGAATTACAACGACCTGTGGGAATACCAGCCGTAAGCCTCGCGCCCTTTTATCCCGCAAAAAGACCTGCAATGAGTGGGAACTGTGTTGCCGCTCACGGTTCCAGGCGATACGTGTACTCTTCAATTACGGGGTTCACGAGGACTTCGCGGGCGATTCGTTCGACTTGCAGTTGCGCTTCTGTCAATGCCAGCGTATCGCTGAGGGTCAGCAGGAAATACTTGCCCTGTCGAACATCCTCAACGCCGCGATATTGCATCTTTCGTAGAGCTCCGTGAATGGTTTGCCCTTGCGGATCCAGCACGGTCTTGCGAAGCATCACATAAACGTGGGCCTTCATCGTGATTGAATTATACGTAGACGGCCCGCCAATTTCTTGAGACGCAACCCAGCAGCCAAGGAAAATGGATGACGAATTATCTGGAACTTCCCGCCGGACAAAAAGCTCCGGAAGTGATCAACGCGGTGATTGAAATCCCCTATGAGGGGGTGAACAAGTACGAGTACGACAAGAAGCTTCACGTCTTCCGGCTGGATCGCAACCTGTATTCCCCGGTGCATTATCCCGGCGACTACGGATTTATTCCCAGCACGCTCAGCGAGGACGGCGACCCGCTCGACGTGCTGGTGCTGGTCGATTCGCCCAGTTTTCCCGGATGCGTGATGAGCGTTCGTCCGATCGGTCTGCTGCTTATGTTGGACCAGGGAATTCCCGATGAGAAGGTGCTGTCGGTTGGCCGCAGCAATCCGCGCTACGCGGATGTGTGGAATTACACCGAAATTTACCCGCACATGCTGCGGGAGATTACGCATTTCTTCGCGATCTATAAGGACCTGGAAGGCAAGCGGGTCGAGGTGAAGGGATGGCATGACGCTTCGCGGGCGCGCGAGGCGATCACATCCTCCATGCAGCGATATGAGGACGCGAAAACGGCCAACAAGACCACGGAAACAGAGGACAAGAAAGTAGTCTTGACGCAGGGATAGCGAGGACGAGGTAAAAATTCAATTTGGGTCTTGGCTCTGTTGGAATGCTATTTTCGAGC
>JBOGLY010000153.1:0-7228 GCA_050746425.1 Acidobacteriaceae bacterium | reverse complement strand
GCAGAGCATAGTCCCCCATCCCCGCCTTCGGCGGCTCTTCGATGCTCAGGCGCGGGATTTCAAGCTGAAATTTGTTGCGGAGAACAGCATCCAGATGCGCGAATAACGATTGGCGATAGGCGCGATACACGAAGGATTCTCACTCCTGGGAATTGGATACGTTGGATCAGGCAATCCTGATCAGGCGAATTCATCGTCTGGATTTGCACCGATATTCATTCGGCCATCTGTGCGGGGGTGAACTTCGGAACGATTATCAGAAAGTCATACCCATCCAAAATGCGCCTGACTTCAGAATCAAGCGGCCCAAGACTCTTATAGCGGAGCGCCCGCAAATCATAGAGTGTCCATTGACCGGGAAGTTGCGCGGCTTTGAAAGGGGCCATCCAGCGATACATGGGGTCATGCACCGCGGGATCTTCTTCGATGTGATAGGGCTGACCGTATTTCGTGAATTTACTGACCTTTCCGCCAGCCCCAAGCACGCAGATGTAGAGTGATTTTTGCCCCTCCATCTCCGCAGTTTCCGCGATGTAGTTTCCGAGGTTGAGATCGTGAAGGGAGTTCACTCCTTTGTAGAGGTGCCATTCCCCGAACTTGACAATGATCTTTCCTGATTTCTCTGAGGGCGGAATCTGATTCATCGCATTTCTAAAATTGATCTTGAGCAATTTTGCTCGCTGGACATCAGCGTGTTCCCAGTTTTCATCGTGTTCCCGGTATGTGTGATAGCTGGTGGCGAGATGCCCAAACATTGTTTTCACTTCCGTTCCGCCATCGTGTTCAATCGCCGGCTGCGCTTCCTTGATCTCGGCGTCACCCTTCTCGGACATCAGAAACAAGGCTGACACATCGGCGTTGGCTCTGGCTGCAGCCGCATCTCGTTGCTCGTCCGCTTTCAGGCGGAGCAGCGCCACCTTGGCTCCTGGGCCAGGATGTGCCGCCAACATCATGTCGATCAACCAACCGGCAGAGCCTATGAAGTTCTGGTCCAATCCCCAAAGGTGAAAGGAGGGGTTGTGCGAGGCCTCGACGCAGTGTGCCACCATATCGTTCTCCTGCCTGCTATCAAGAAAAGCGATGCTGTCTGGATCAGCTTTCGTGAGCGCAACCATCTGCTGCCAGCGGTCGGGAAAGTTCAGGCTTCGCATCATGAATGTCGCAGCTTCTGGACTCACCTCCATCGCCAACCCGGTCAACCCCTGCTTGGCGGCGAGATTGCAGATGGCGGTGGTGAACTGCGGTACCTCGCGAGTGAGATGGTCTTCGCCGATGAGAATGTAGTGCGAGCGGGCGATGGCCTCGGCTAACACAGATGCTCCAGTCCCGCTGAGAACGCCGTTATCGACGCGTAAGCCAAAGCGCGCCGCATCCAGGTGCTGCGGCAGGGAGCCTACCAGTAACGTGGAGGGAGTTTGCGCAGTTGCCGCGCCAAGGGAGAGCACGAGAAATGCAAGGACGAAACGGTAATTCATGGCGTCTCGATAAGCATTAATTAAGATCCATGGGAAGCACTTCATCAAGAGTGTACAGCCACGATGGGCCCATCCGGTCGAGCGGTGTAGGCGACTATACTGATTCGCTACCTTGGCGCTGTCGCAATTCGCAAGGTGTTCGCGATCATGTAGGCTCATTGTCGTGGAGATTCAAGAGAATATCTCTGTAGAGAAAGACCAACCATCCGAAGAATACCGCCGTCATATCGATCTGCGGCAGCGCGAACTTCGCCGCCTCGACAAATTGCATATTCGGTTCGGAAATCTTCGCTTGCTCCTGGCTGTGATTGTTTTGGTGCTGGCGTGGTGCGCGTTTCGATTGCATCTGATTTCGGCATGGTGGCTGGCGGCTCCGATTGCGGCTTTCGCGGTGGTTGCTTTCTACCACGCGCGCGTGCTGCGTGCCCGCAAATACGCTCGACGTGTGATCGAGCTCTACCAACGAGGCCTGGCGCGGATTGAAGACCGTTGGATGGGCGGCGGCCAGCAGGGCGAACGCTTCCGCAACCCCGACCACTTATACGCCGGCGACCTGGATTTGTTCGGAACCGGTAGCCTGTTCGAGCTGCTATCGACGGCACGCACCAGGATGGGCGAAAACAAGTTGGCGGAATGGTTGCTGTCTGGTTCGCCGGTGGAAGAAATTCTGGCGCGGCAAACCGCCATCGCGGAGCTTCGCGGCAACCTCGATCTGCGCGAGCACATGGCCGCGCTCGGTGACAAATCCGAAGTAGGCGTTCATCCCGAGGCATTGCTGAGCTGGTCGGAGGCGCCGAAGGAGATACGAGAGCCCTGGCTGCGCTGGCTGGCTCCATTGCTCATGTTGCTGGCCATTGCCGCGGCGGCTGCGTGGGCAGTGTGGGGAACATTTGTGCCGTTGCTCGTCGTCCTTGCCGGTGAGGGCAGCATCATTTACCGCCGCAGAAAGCATCTGCAATCCATTTTCTCTGCTGCCGAAGGCTCCTTCGAAAATCTAAATCTTCTTTCCATCATTCTGGCGCGGCTGGAGAAAGAAGAGTTCCGCTCGCCACGATTGCATTCCATTCAACAGGCGCTGCGGAGTCACGACCTCAACGGCTCGCAGGCAATCATGCGGCTGCGAAAGATCGTCGAATTCATCGATTCGCGCGACAACCTGTTTGTAAGAGTTCTGGACGTTCCCCTGATGTACTCCGTGCAGGTGGCGCTGGCAGCGGAGGCGTGGCGCGCCCGTCACGGCAACGCGGTGCGGGCCTGGCTGCAAGCGACCGGGGAGATGGAAGCGCTGCTCTCGCTTGCCACATACCACTACGAACATCCCACCGATCCGTTCCCGGAGCTCGTGGCCGTTCCGGAGTTTGTCGATGGCGCGCCTCTTGCGCCCCGCCTTGATGCCGAAGCGTTGGGCCACCCGCTGATTCCTGCAGCGAAGTGCATTCGCAACGACGTGACGCTCGACGCGGAGACCCGCGCAATTCTGGTGAGCGGCTCCAACATGTCCGGAAAGAGCACGTATTTGCGCACGGTGGGAATCAACACCGTGCTGGCGATGGCGGGCGCGCCAGTCCGCGCGCGGCGGCTGCGCCTCACTCCGCTTCAGGTGGGCGCCAGTATCCAGGTAAACGATTCGCTGCAGGAAGGCAGCTCGCGTTTCTACGCGGAGATCACGCGCCTGCGACGGATTTACGACCTCGCCGCGGAAACTCCGCCGCTGCTGTTTCTGCTGGATGAATTGTTGCAGGGGACAAACTCCAAAGACCGCCGCATCGGAGCCGAAGGAGTTCTTCGCGGTCTGCTCGAACGCGGAGCGATCGGCATTCTGACTACACACGATCTGGCGCTGACGGACATGGGCGGCTTCAAAGAAGGAACGCTGAGGAACATGCACTTCGAGGACCAGGTGGAAAACGGCAGAATGCTCTTTGACTTCCAACTGCGCGAAGGCGTCATCACAAAGAGCAACGGACTGGAGCTGATGCGGTCCATTGGCCTCAACGTCTGACCCGCCCGCCGGTGGTGGCCCATTCAAGCCCTCCTTTGGCTTGAGTGGGGTCGATGCCCTCCATGCCGACAAAATGTTTTTTCGACTGCAACGGTACAACCGTGGTTCCGCTCCAGCATTTTCTGCGATTGAAAACCAGCAGGTATGATGTAGGCTCATCCTGATGGAGATTCAAGAGAACATCGTTTTAGCGCCGTATACCACGTTTCGCATTGGCGGACCGGCGCGCTGGTTTATGGAGGCGACCAACGAGGCGGAACTGGCTGAGGCGGTCTCGTTTGCGCAAAGCAAAAATGTGCCGCTGTTTGTGCTTGGAGGCGGCAGCAATCTCCTGGTATCCGACAAGGGCTACCCTGGAGCGGTCGTTCGTGTGGCCAATCGCGGAATTCGTCAGGACCTGGACGGCGGCTACAGCGTCTTCACCGCCGCCGCGGGCGAATCCTGGGACGACTTTGTTTCTACTGTCGTGGAGCAGGATTTTGCCGGCGTGGAATGCATGGCCGGCATCCCGGGCACCGTCGGCGGAACTCCAGTGCAGAATGTGGGAGCTTACGGGCAGGAAGTTGCGTCGACCATCGTCGCCGTGCGCGCGCTCGATCGCATGACGTTGCGGATGGTGGATTTCGCCGCTGCGCAGTGCCAGTTCGGGTATCGCAGAAGCTTGTTCAACAGCACAGGGCGCGATCGCTACATTGTGACCGAGGTTGGCTATCGGCTGAACCTGCACGGCGCGCCGCAACTCACGTATAAAGACCTGGAGCAGGCATTTGCGGACAAGCCTGGCGCGCCGAGTTTGAAACAAGTCAGCGACAAGGTGCGCAGCATTCGGCAACAAAAGGGGATGCTGCTGGTCGAAGGCGACCACGATTGCCGCAGCGCTGGCTCCTTCTTTAAAAATCCCGTTGTGTCGGAATCGCATCTGGCGGATATTTCCGCTCGGGTGGTAAAGGAAGCGCATCGCGCGGGGCAGCTTCTTATCGAACCCATTCCGCATTTTGCCGCGGAGCCGGGGGCGGTCAAGCTGCTGGCCGGCTGGCTGATTGAACAAGCCGGATTTCCGAAAGGGTTTGAGCTGGGTGCGGCTGCCGTTTCCAGCCGTCATACGCTGGCGATCGTCAATCGCGGCAACGCTACGGCAAAAGAAATTCTTGCGCTGCGCGATGAGATCCGCAAGCGAGTGCTGGCGCAGTTTGGCATCTGCTTGGAACAAGAGCCAGTCTACGTTTCAGGTTCGTGAGATCAGCTCGGCCTTAGCGGCTGGAGATTGAAATTTCTCTGGCTTTGTCGACATGCGGCGCCAGGGAAGATGTTGTCATCCTGAGCGCAACGCAGTGAAGCGAAGGACCTCGCGGTTTTCCGGCGAGACACGATGTCCTTCGGTCGTCGCGGCGACCTCAGGATGACAGATTCTTTCGTTATAGAAGGATATCAACAGAGCCAATTCTTCATGACAAGGAAAAGCCATGCAGCACTTGCAACAGCCGTTCGCGCTGCGGGGCCAGCACCCGCTCCGGTGTGCCCTGTGCCGTTACGCGACCTTCTTCCATGGTAAGCACCTCGTCTCCTGCGACGAACGCCTCTTCCAGGTTGTGCGTGACGGTCAATACAGGAACGCTCCGTTCGCGCGCCCACCGATGCAGATTGCGTGAAATCCGCTCGCGACTCAACGCATCGAGCGCCGCGAACGGCTCATCCAACAACAAGATTGCGGGTTCGGCAGCCAGCGTTCTGGCAATAGCGATGCGTTGCAGCTGTCCCCCGGAAAGTTCGCGCGGCCAACGGTCGGCGAGCGCCTCCGCTTCCACAAGGTCAAGCAGGGCCGCAATGCGTTCTCTTTGCGCTGACCTGTCCATTCCACGCAGCGGGAACGCGACGTTGCCCGTCGCCTTAAGATGAGGAAATACGGCTGGACTCTGCATGACCAGGCCGACGCGGCGCCTTTCCGCGCGAATAAAAATTTGCTCCCGACCCTCGCGCATCATCTCGCAGACCGTCTTTCCGTGAAGCTGAATCCTTGCCGCGTCCGGCTTCAGCAACCCGGCGATGGCCCGCAGCAGGGAAGACTTCCCGGACCCTGACGGCCCGAATATGACAGTGCGCTGCGCGTGCAGGTCAAAGGCGAGATGCAATCGAAATCCGGCGCTGTCCTGGTGGAAGCGGTGGTCCAGTTCGACCGTCAGCCACGGGGGTTCCGGGTTGCGAATGGAAGCATCAAACAAGGCCGCCGCTCCTGATATTTCGTCTCGGATGCTGGCTATAAAGCAGCATCAACGCGATCAAGCAAATGGCCAGTAAAAATAGCGCCGTGCGATTGGCTTGCGCGTATTGAAAATCCTGCACCTGGTCGTACAGCGCGATGGAGAGCGTGCGGGTAGCGCCGGGCAAATTTCCGCCAATCATCAGGACGACGCCAAATTCTCCAACCGTATGGGCAAAGCTCAACACGCTGGCCGTCAACAGCGATCCGCGCGACAGCGGAAGGACGACGCGGATCATTCTCGCCCATCGTCCGCTGCCCAGCGTGGCGGCGGCGTCCAGCATGGAACTGTCGACGGCTGCAAAGCCGGCAGCGAGCGGCTGCACCGCGAACGGCAGGCTGTAGATGACCGAGCCGACCACCAACCCAGTGAATGAAAATGCCAGCGGATGCCCGATCAGGTGGATGATGGCGCGGCCAAGTGCTGTTCGCGGGCCGAGGCCCACCAATAGATAAAATCCCAGCACGGTGGGCGGCAAAACGATGGGCAGCGAACAAACAGCTTGCACCAATGTTTTCGCTCGGTTGCCGGTATACGCCAGCCAGTAGGCCAGCGGCACCGCGATCGCCAGCAGGATCGCCGTGGTGACCAGCGCCAGTCGAAGTGTCAATATGAGTGCGACAGTGTCCATTTGGGCCGGTTGCTTCTGGTTCGCCGCTTATTGTGCTGGAGCTTCGAGGCCGCTCGATGCCAGCAGCGCGCGGCCATCCGCGGAAAGCAGGTAACTCAAAAACTCCTGCGCCGCCGGTTTGTCGGGCGCGTTCCGCAGAGCGACCGCACCCTGCAAAATTGGTGGGTATGACCTCGTCGGGACCGCGACAAACCTGCCCGCCTGCCGCATCGGCGCTGTGATGGCGATCGTTTTCGATATCAATGCACAGTCCGCGTTGCCGGACTGCGCGAATTCCGCCGCCTGTGCGATGTTCTCCGCGAAGACCAGTTTCGCTTGCAGAACTTTAGCAAGCCCCAGCGAATCGACCGCGGCCATGGCGGCTGCGCCATAGGGCGCGTGGACCGGATTTGCGACCGCGATGCGATGAACAGCGGGATTGGCGAGAGATTGCATGGCGAGCGAGTGGGGCAAAACGCCGCGTCGCGCCCACAGCACCAGCGCTCCCTGCGCATAGGTGATGGGGCTGGACTCGACCGACAAATGCGCAGCGACGATTTTCTGCGGGAAGCCGCGGTTGGCGGCAAGAAACAGATCGTACGGCGCGCCATTTAGAATTTGCGTGGTCAGTGTGGCCGAGGAAGCGTAAGAAACCTGCACCTTGTCGCCGGAAGATTTTTCGAAGTTGCTGACGAATGCGGGCAGCACCGGTTCGAGATCAGCGGCAGCGGCAATGCGCAGTGTTTTCGTCTGCGCGGGCAACAGCGTCGCCGGTAGCAAAAGCGCGCAGAGAAAGAAAAATCGAACCCCACTCAAGCCAACGGAGGGCTTGAATGGGGCACCCGAGGTTTGAGAAGTCGATTCAGACACGGACCACCATCAC
>JBOGLY010000152.1:0-7256 GCA_050746425.1 Acidobacteriaceae bacterium | reverse complement strand
AATCTAATTACTTCAGCACGTTTGGGGGAGTTTTCTTTCCCGTGAAAATCTCCGCCACGCGTTCCATAGTGTCAATTTCCTCCACCGGCTTGTCCGGGCGGAGGCGAAGAATGCGCGGAAAGCGCAGGGAGTATCCACTATCGTGACGGTCCGATTGCATCACGTCGTTGAACGCCACTTCAACGACGATCTTCGGCTCAACGACAAGCCGGCCATAGCTCGACCGCAGCGTGTGCTGCAGAAACCATTGCGTCATGGTCAGAATTTCTGAGTCCGTCAAGCCGCTGTAAGCTTTGCCCACGTTGCGCAGCGTGGAACCGTCCCGGACTGCAAACGTATAGTCGCTCAAAACCGCCGCACGCCGACCATGGCCGTATTCGACAGCGGTCACCACTACATCGAGGGTTGCGAGTTCGCGCTTCAGTTTGATCCATGCCGCGCCTCGTCTACCCGGTTGATATATGGATTCCAGCGACTTCAGCATCAACCCCTCATTGCCACGTGCCTGCGCCAAATCAAAGGCTTCTTCGATCTGCTTAATAGAAAATGCGCAGGATACGGGCGCCAGCTTGAGTCGCGCCGGAGCATCGCCGTTGTCTTTAACTGTTTCGGTCGCAAACAACAACCCTTGCGGATTATCGTCCGACTTCAGCGGGTCTTTCGTATCGACCGATTGCAATGCGGCATTCGTCCACCGCTCCAGGCACGCTCGCCGGAACCGCAGCGGCAGGTGCAGGAGCAGTTCATTGCCTTCCAGCAATACGTCAAATGCCATGTACACGACCGGAGCTTCCGCGAGAATGGAGGAGGTGACACGTTTACGGCTTAGCCTTGGTTGCAATGCGGTGAACGGCAAAGCTCGGTCAGCCTCAAAATCCCATGCCAGAATTTCTCCATCCAAGATTGCCGGCGAGTTGACGGCGGAAAACCAGTCCGCCAGTTCCGGAAAGCTGGCCGTTACATCCTCGCGAGTTCGGGAGAAAATTCGTACCCGACCCGGTTGCTCGGGATCTCCGCAATGCACCTGCGCCCGCATGCCGTCGTACTTGTCTTCTATTTGCGCTGTAGAGGCCATAGATGGAAGCGGCGCGTCCGCATTTCGTTCTGCCGCGTCGTTTGAATTTTCTTCCTGGGCCGCAGGTGAAGGACCTCGCGGCTCCTCGACAAACCGCTCGTAGGCTTCTCTGGCATTTGCAGCCGGCGTTGCGAGCATGAATCCCAGCGGATGAAACATCTGAAAGCGTGCCGCCGATAGCGCGCCCCGCCGCGCAAGCTCTAATACCATGGCGACGTTGCCGAGCAGCATCCCGGCATGACGGACTGCCGCGAGTTCCTGCCCGGTCGCTGTCGCAATCGCATCTTCCACCAGGCTTAGTTTCACTCCCATGCGCATGTCGCCCAATATCAGCTTGATGAAATACTTTGCCTCAAGGGAAGAAATAGCTCGCAACGCATCGGCCAACTGGGTCGATTTCGCAATTTGGCTTCGCGCTACCGCCAATGAATTCAGTCGTGCCGCGATGTCTGAAATGCTTAGACGACTTGGCGCAATTTTGGTGATCCGCAGCAGTTCTTCCGCAGCCCCGCCCAGGTCGCCATGCTTGCGATAGACCGCATGGAACCGATCGCCGTCAACCTTCGACACTGCTTCAAGCGCGCGCACAATCGTCTGTCCGCCAACCTGCAGTTTGCGCGCATCCGTCTCCGGAAAAACCGCGCCGGTCAAATATTGCGCAGCCAAGCCTGCACTGGCATCGTCCAACTGGCGAAGATACTTCGAGATTGCGGCGCGCTTTGAGAGTTTGCCGCGCGTGTCGGCCAGCGTTTCGCATAACCGCGCAAAGCTGTGCCATGCGCGTTCACTGATAGCCACTCAGCTACCCCTTTATTAGCGGCGTATTTTAAAAAAGGCGTTACGATAGAGCAGGGACACCATTATGCTGCACACCCGCATTCCGTTGCACGCGATCCGCACTCCTGGTGAGACGCATTATTAGCGGCTCCCGCCGCCCTATTCTGCATTCCGCGCGAAATCCATTCTTTTAAAAGTTTTTTATTCCCGCGCAACGACTGATTACAACAACTTATAAATCCGGCCAATGGACACCCGAACATGCTTGAGCGCCTGAAATATATTGAAGCCCGCTACGACGATCTGTCAGCGCAGATGGCCCATCCCGCGCTGGTTTCCGATCAGCAGCAATATCAAAAGATCGCCAAGCAGCACCGCGATCTGCAGTCGGTGGTTGACAGCATCCGCGACCTGAAACGCATTGAGCACGGGATCGCCGACGCCAAGGCAATGATTGCCGAACCGGACCCCGACATTCGTGCCATGGCGGAGGAAGAACTTACGAAACTCGAGTCCGAGCGAATTGCTGTGGAGGAACGAATTCGCGTTCTTCTGCTGCCGAAGGACCCGAACGACGAGAAGAATGTCATTCTTGAAATTCGCGCCGGCACGGGCGGCGATGAAGCGTCCTTGTTCGCGGCGGAATTGTTCCGCATGTACACTCGTTTCGCGGAATTGCATCGCTGGCGCGTGGAGGTCCTTTCCATGTCGGAGTCGGGCGTGCGCGGCATGAAGGAGGTCATTGCCATCATCGAAGGCGAACGCGTTTTCTCGCAGATGAAGTACGAAGGCGGCGTGCATCGAGTGCAGCGAGTTCCGCAGACGGAAACGCAAGGCCGCGTCCATACTTCCGCCGTCACGGTGGCCGTGCTTCCGGAGGCTGAGGACGTTGACGTGAAAATCGAAGCCAAGGACCTGCGCATCGACACTTTCTGCTCCTCCGGTCCAGGCGGCCAGTCCGTCAACACCACGTATTCCGCGGTCCGCATTACGCATTTGCCCACGGGCACGGTGGTCAGTTGTCAGGACGAAAAATCTCAGATCAAAAACCGCGAAAAAGGAATGCGCGTGCTGCGCTCGCGCTTATATGAAGTGGAAATGGAAAAGCAGCAGCAAGCGCTCGCGAAAGAGCGCAAGCAGATGGTGGGCACGGGCGATCGCAGTGAAAAGATCCGCACGTACAACTTTCCGCAGAACCGACTCACCGACCATCGCATCGGCCTCACTATCCATCAGCTTGCCGAAGTCATGGAGGGCAAATTGCAGCCCATCGTGGATGCGCTGATAGCGCACGATCAGGCGGAGCGGCTGAAGGGCGACGCGGGTGCGGCATGAGAGGAATGTTCGCGAACTCGTTGACGGTCGGCGATGCGGTTGCCTGGGGTGCGGAGCTTCTGGATGAGTCGGATGAGCGCATAAAAAACACGCGTGCCGATGCAACGCTGCTGCTTCGTCACGTGCTTGGCATTCCGCAGTCGCAAATTTTGGCTTATCGCGAGCGCCCGCTCACCGGGCTGCAGACCGAAGCATTTAACGCGTTGATCAAGCAGCGGCGCCGGGGAGTGCCCATCCAATACCTGACTGGAGAGCAGGAATTTTTTGGATTGCCATTTCACGTCAATCCAAGCGTGCTGATTCCACGCCCGGAAACTGAGCATCTGGTGGAGGCGGCAATCGCGCGCCTGCGGGAACTTCGAGCCGCGCGAATCGCCGACGTGGGCACTGGATCCGGCGCCGTCGCGGTCGCGCTGGCGCACACACTGCCCACCGCCGAGGTCGTCGCAGTGGATGTAAGTCCGGCTGCCCTGGCCGTGGCAGCACAAAACGCGACAGCCAACGCGGTTAGCGACCGCATTCGCTTCGTGGAATCTGACCTGCTCGACGCGGTCTTAGGCGAGAGCTTCGACGCGATCGTCTCGAACCCACCCTACGTTGCGGAGCGAGAACGCAAGGAATTGCCGAAGGAAGTTCGCGATTACGAACCGGCGCTGGCGCTGTTCGCTGGACCCACTGGCCTCGAATTCTACCCGCGCCTCATTGCACAAGCACAATCGCTGCTGGTCGCCGGCGGCTGGCTGATCATGGAGATTGGACACAGCCAGCGCGATCAAGTTCGCGCCCTGCTCGAAAATGAAAATTGGGGCCCTGTTGAATTCGTCCTCGATCTGCAAGGCATTGCACGCGTTGCGGTGTCTAGAAAATCTTTTTGAGGAGGATTTTTTATGGTCGAAATAACAATCCAGGGCGCTGCAGCGGTCTTTGAAGTGGAAGGGCTGGACAAGCTCTGGTCGTTCAAAAGCCGCCTGGAAATTCCGATGCAGCACATTCGCGGCGCGCGCATCGATCCCACCATCGCGCGCGCGTGGTTTGTGGGGTTGCGCATGCCTGGAACGCATGTGCCGGGCGTGATTTCCGCCGGAACCTTTTATCAGCATGGCAAGCGTATCTTCTGGGACGTACACGATCCTGAGCGGACAGTCGTCGTGCTGCTTGCGGATGAAAATTATGACGAATTGGTCGTCGAGGTCGCCGACCCTGAAGCTACTGTCGGGCTGCTCAATGGCGCACGAAATTCAGCCTCTGGCATTCCCGAGCCCTAGGGAGGCATCTCGAACATGGGCGGCCGCCGTTCGCGGTGGCGCTCAAATCGAAGTGTTTTGGGAAATAGTCGCTCAGCAGTTGAAGACCTTGGATTCGGGACACAAAAAGGCCGCACGGAATGTGCGGCCTTTCACGATGCCAATTCTAGGCGCGGTTTTTACCAGGCCATTCCGAGTGAATGTTTGCTGATGGCCCTTTAAACCGGAGGAGCTACTTGACTTCCGTTGTCGTGGTCGCTGACGTCTTGGCTGGTTCAGGCTTTTCAACATCGTCAGTACCGCCGCCGATGCCCTTGATGCCTTCCTTGAAACCCTTGATGCCCTCGCCCAGGCCTTTGCCCAGTCCAGGAAGCTTGCTCGGTCCAAAGATCAGAAGCGCTACCACCAGAATTACTACCAGATGCCAGGGCTGTAATAAGTCACCCATACGATTTTCTCCCGCAGGCCGACGCGCCGCCTGCCCAACGTGCTCAATAGCTATTGTCGCACAATCGTGCGATGCTCGTGGCCCCACCGCGCCAACCCGCATTGCGGCCATAAAATTGATCGAATCTGTCAATTACGCCGCGGGACAAGCTAACCCAGGCAATCGACTCAATTGCCATTCGCCGGTTTGCCGCCTGATGGAGGAACGGTGGCCAACCGATTTCGGATTTGTTCATAAAACTTCCAGACGTTCTCGCCATCGCCCATAGTCAACCTCCGATAGACCTTCAGCAATGGATATAGTTGCGATCCTGAGACCACCAACGTAGGCACGGCGGTGGCGCTGCCGGGATATTGAATGAGTTCCCATGCGCCATTCCAGTGTCGGCGCACTACTTCCCCAAGATAGCCACCCCAGAGCTTCACCTGCTCTTCGACCTTGTCGTTCTCCAAAAGGTTCAAGCTTCTGCTGACGCTGACAAGGACCGTCTCAAGGGATTCGACGCTCCGCTCCGAATAATCGAGTTCGAAGCCAAACCGATCATGCGCGGCCTGCACAGCGCGCTCGGCACAGCTTTGCATCATCTCAGCGATGGAGTTGAAATCAGCCATGTCTTAAGGGTAGCAGTTTGCGACGGGGCGACATAAATCAAAGGCGTCAACCTTGAGCGGAACGATGGACCTCGCGTTTTGCCGGCAAACAGCAGGTTCATCGACTTCACTTCACTACGCTCGGAACGACAAATTAATCTGCGAATCCTCACTAATACTGGTCCGCCGCGGGCATCACCGGCAGCGAAACCAGATCCACGGTAGTTGGGTCGTCGCGTAGCTTCAGATACAGCGTGGTTCCACTCGGGCGTGGGACCTTCAGCGTGTTTCCCGCAAAACCCAGCGGCACCGCGGTCGCGTGTGTGAACTGCTGTGTCGCGGCAATTGAATCAATGAGGAACAGATTGTTGCCGATCAGCGTGCATAGCTGGGTTGGATTGGACGGGCATTCGACGCGCTTCAGCTCCGGCAAACGCACCAGGTTCGCCAATGGCTGCCAGTCTCCAGGAACGCCTGCAGCGGTCACGGGGCGAAAACGCAGTGGTCCGAACGCTGACGACCCAAAAGCTTTGGCCGGATCCAGAGTGGCGAAGACGGTTTGCGCGTCCTGCAGCGTCAACGTGTTGTTCGCCATGCTCAGAGTAGTCTCAAAGCCGCCGCCCGCAGCCCCTACTTCAACGGTTTCATCGCGAGGGAACTGGTCGGGAGCAATCGACTTCAAAAAGAAATTGAGATGACCATACTGGGGCAGATCGTTGTCGTTTCCCAGATGAATGAACGCCGAACTGCCCGCGGGATCGAGAGCAATGCTCTTGCTGAGCAATTGGACCACGGGGCGGGAAGGCGCAATCGTCACCGGGACATCGAGCACCCGCTCGTCCTTCAAGTGGATGTGCGCCATGATTGTGGCATCCGCAACGAAGACTTTTGACCCGGCAAGGTTCGTCGAAGTTTTCAGTTGCAGCGTCTCTTCGGTACCGGCGCGTTTCACAGCGCCTGCGCGAAAAATCACTCCTCCCATTTCGACAGAGGTCACTTCCTGCAGGTGGGTCCCCGTCATGATTCCGCGATCGTCCCCGGCGTGGAGAACTAATCCGGAAATAACCGCGGACGGCGGATATACATGCACGGGGACCTTATCCGGTTTGTTTTGTCCATACTCCGCAACCGCTATTGTGTAGAGACCTTGCGATGACTTTGTAACGGGAAGATTCACATCCAACAGCCTGGGTGGAGTGCGCGTAAACGTTGCCTTCTCCGTGTTTCCCTGCGGAGTCGCAACCTCTACAGAGGCCACGCAAACAACGCTGTCGGCTTCAAGATGAAGCGAGACCTTGTCGGCGGCGGTGATCGCGTTGCTCTCCCCATCGACGAACTTCCATGCCTGCGGGTGAGAGTTGGTGAACTCGAAATCCGGCCCGTTCCATGACTCGAAGCCCCATTCGCCGCGCAGTTGTCCAGTAACCGTACCGTTGACCGGGGAATTTTGCAAGGCGCGCGCGTCCACGATAAACCCGCCGTCTTCCGCATTCGCCAGCGCAGGAAGTTCAAGCGAGTGGCCTTCGGCATCTTGCACATGCAGGACAAGATTGTGCGCGTAGCCGGTGGAAAAGACAAGCGGCGCTCCTTCAACGGAAAGCACCAACTTCGGACGTTCCAGGCAAAGCATTTCCTGTGGATGGACGGCGCGCAAAAGCGGAAAACGCACCGATGCTACTGGCGGAAGACTCGCCACCATCACGGACTTAGGATTGCTGAACGATGGCGGACTGCTCAGTTTCAACGCCATCGCACCGTCGTCATCGACCGACAGCGCTGGGATATAG
>JBOGLY010000151.1:0-7282 GCA_050746425.1 Acidobacteriaceae bacterium | reverse complement strand
CATAGGACGAGGCCGCCAATGCGTTGGGCAATCGTGAAGGTAAGGCCGCGGTTGCCGTCGGTATCGGCGGTGGCGTCGGCGAGGGTCTGGTGGCAATAATCTTCATGGCTGACCTGATCGACAAGGCGGTCGATGACGCCGGTCGTTTTGTCGATGGACAATTGGATCGAGTCGTTCCCGGCCACCCACTGATTGGTGTTGGAGCCGGAAGCGGGAAGCTGGGCAGCCGCGAGAGGAAGCGCGAATGACAGCAGAAATGTTACGCAAAAAATTGGCCGAATTTTCATGGTTGCAACCAATGTAGTCAGGTTTCTTGGGATATGCAACGTTTCGATTGAAAATGTTTTGCGATAGCATGTCATGCGGTTTAGCGAAAAGAAACATCAGGTCCCTCGACTGCATCTTTGACTGCGCTCAGGGTCCGCTCGGGATGACAACGTGTTTATTGCGGCAGGTTCAAGTTATCTTAATGACTGAGATTGTTATCCGAAAAGGCCATGAAAAAATTGGCGTTATTCTGCCTTGTTACGGTCACGGCATTGGGCTATCTGTTGATGCCTCCCGGCGTCTGGGCGCAATCCCAAGCGATGTTGACGCGCGCGCCGGGGGCGCAGGTGACGACCCTGACGGTTCCGGGGCATTTCAGCGAGCCTTCAGTAGCGGTGAATCCTTTGAATCCGCGCCAGGTGGTGGTTGCCTATCAGGTGCCGGCGAGCATTGCATACTCGAACGATGCCGGCGCGCATTGGCAGCACGCGACGAATACGGCGCCGCAAGGATTCAAGATTTCCGGCGATGTGTCGGTGACGTTTGACAATCACGGCCACGCCATTCTGTGCTCGATCGCATTCAACAAGCTAGGGACGTTCGATTACTGGGGACACGCGACCAAGACGAACGGCGTTTTTATTCGCCGCTCGCTCGATGGCGGAAAAACCTGGGAATCTGCCGCCACGGCGGTTGCGCTGGAGCAAAAACTCCCTGGGATTCCATTCGAGGACAAGCCGTATATTGTTGCGGACACTTCGCACGGGAAGTACGCTGGCAATCTTTATGTGGCGTGGACGCGCTGGAGCCTGGTGGATTCGCGCATCGTGCTGTCGCGCTCGGCGGACGACGGGAAGAGCTGGTCCACTGCGATGGAGATCGACCGGCATCCTGGTTTGCCTCGGGATGACAACGGCGCGGCGGAGGGTTTCGATGGGGCGGTGGGCGCGGACTCCACGCTGTATGCAGTGTGGTCGGAAGGCGATGAGATTCAGTTCACTCGATCGAGCGACGGCGGCAAGACGTTCTCGCAGGCGAAAAGCATTCTTCATACGCCGCCCGTGATGTTCGCGGTGGAGGATTTCGAGCGCGCGAACGGGTTCCCGCAGATTGCTGTGGATATGCGCAGTGGAGGTCGTAAGCACGCACATCTTTATGTGACGTGGAGCGATTATCGCAATGGCGACATTGATGTGTTTTGCGCGCGGTCGCTGGATGGCGGGAAAAAATGGAGCGCGCCGGTGCGGGTGAATGACGATGCAGTTCATGATGGCGCGGACCAGTTTTTCCAATGGCTGACGGTCGATCCGACGACGGGCGCGGTTTCGATTCTTTTTTACGACAGGCGTGGAGACCCGGAGAATAAGAAGACGCTAGTGACGCTGGCGCGCTCGACGGATGGAGGAAAGACGTTTCAGAATTATGCCTGGAGTGAGAAGCCATTTGTTGCTTCGCCGGACCAGTTTATGGGGGATTACAGCGGCATCGCGTCGTTCAACGACAGAGTGTACGGAGCGTGGACGGAAGATACTCCGCCGGGAAAAAAGACGAGCGTGAACCCAACGAAGGCGGGCAGCAAGGATAAAGACAATCATGCGAACGATCGCACGGTGGTGCGGGTCGGAGTGGCGGATTTTTCGCGGGTCGCGGAGCTTGGGCGGTAATCGGTCGGGGTGACATTTTTCTGACCCACTCAAGCCATAAGGACGGCTTGAATGGGGCACCGGGCAATCAGGAGGACTCAATGCGGTCAAGATTATGGCGGATGTTTGGTAAGCGCAGGCGAGTGCGTTGCGCAGCGGCGTGTGCTGCGACGATGATGGTGGCGTTCGCTGCCGTTTCATTGGCGCAAGGGCAGAGCACACATTTTCGAAAGCATTTTGTGTCGCTTGCGAAGCCGCTGACGGTATATTTTGTCGATGTTGAAGGCGGTCAATCGACGCTTTTCGTGACGCCTTCGCACCAGTCGTTATTGGTTGATACGGGATGGCCGGACAACAATGGGCGGGACGCCGACCGCATTATGCAGGTGGCGAAACAGGCGGGGCTGGACCACATCGACTATCTGGTGATCACACACTTTCATGTGGACCATGTTGGCGGCGTACCGAACCTGGTGAAGCGAATCCATATCGACAACTTCATCGACCATGGAACGAACCGCGAGACGAACAACGCGGAGACGCAGCAGGGGTTCGACCGGTATGAAGCGGTGCTGGCGCAGTTACATGCGAAGCACATTCTTGCGCATCCGGGAGAAACGATCCCGCTCAAAGGCCTGACGGTCACAATTGTGAGCGCGGACGGCAATTTGATCGACGCCGCATTGCCCGGCGCCGCATTCGCTGGAGCCGGACAGCCCAATCCTTATTGCAAAGGCGCTGCCACGCGACCGACGGACCACACGGAGAATTCTCGTTCCGTGGGTATTGTCATTCAGTATGGCAAGACGCGCCTGGTGGATCTGGGGGACCTGACCTGGGACAAGGAAATGCAATTGATGTGCCCGGTAAACAAGCTGGGGCGGATGGATGTGTATGTCGTTTCGCATCATGGCTGGTATCCCAGCAGCAGCCCGGCGTTTGTGGATGGCATCGCGCCGCGCGTCGCCGTGATGGACAATGGCGAGACCAAGGGCGGATCTCCTGGGCCATGGGAAGTGATTGAGAAGTCGCCGCGGCTGAAAGATCTTTGGCAACTGCATTACTCGGCAGAAGGCGGCGCGCAGCATAATGTTGCCGCGCCCTACATTGCGAATTTGAAGGGAGCCAATATCAAGAATGGCTCCGACGGCCACTATATTCGCTTGCTCGCGTATCCTGACGGCAAACTGGTTGTGTACAACTCGCGCACAGGAGAGAGCAAGACGTATCCCGCACCATAGGTGAGAGGAACGAAGGAAACGTCGCGTCAGGACGACAGATTGTTTTATCCCACTCAAGCCAACCCGTCCGACTCGCCTCCGGCTCGCTCAGGGTGGCTTGAATGGGCCACCTTCCGAACGAAGGAAACTTCTGGCCAGATGGGAACGTCCACGGTAGAGTCAAATCACAATTTGGAGGCAGGACTATGAGGCGTTTGCGATTTGCGGTGGGAGCGGTCTTTTTTCTATGGATGGGACTTTCCGCTGGCGCGCAGGCTGCGCCGGGCAACCATGCGATTCTTTCCAACGGCAATCTGCTTCATACGCTGCTGGCCGCGCCGGTGCTGGGACAGCCGTATTCCGCCATGGTCCGGCATAGCTCTACGCGCACACTAGCGGATGGGACAACGATTTCTCACAAGGGACATCACTTTATTGCGCGAGATTCAGAAGGGCGCGTCCGCGTGGAAGTCCGCATGGCGCGGGGCAGCAACGGCGGCCCCGATACAAGGATGGTGTTTGTTCGGGACCCGGTGGCGCATACGCTGACGACGTGGGTTGTCGGGCCTGACACAATTAAGAAGATCGCGACGACAATCACGATTCCAGATGAGGGAAGCCGAAAAGTTGTGCGGCACCGGAAAGCGGTAAATCCTGGGAGGCCGCAACCGGTCGTCACGACAGAAGACCTGGGGATGGATACTTTGCAGGGAGTTTCTGTTTCCGTGGCGCGCAAGACGACGGTTGTGCCTGCGGGGAGAGTGGGCAACGATGCGCCGATTACGAAGACGCTGGAAACCTGGACTTCTCCGGATTTGAAGCTGGTAATGAAGCAACAGTACGACGACCCCAGGAGCGGGGAGAAGATTGTGGAGATGGACCAACTATCGCGGGCCGAGCCCGACCCTTCGCTGTTTCATCCTCCTGCGGGTTATGTGGTAAAGACCGCGGTCGAGAGCTTGCGGGAGCTCGAGCAAAAGTTGAGCGCCGCGCAAAACTAGGGACAAGCGAACCTCGCGTTTTAGCGGAGATCAGCGGGTCTCTCCACTTCGGCCGCGGGGGCGACCTTCGGTCGAGATGACAGAGGTGTATATATAGCGGGGCGCGGCTGGTTGCAAACAGCAGCGATGGTGCGGACGTCTCAATCCCAGGTTAGCTACGCGAACCTGGGGCACCCGGGTTCTGGCTCCTGGCTCCGGCGATGCACGGGCCGGGGATTGACAAAAGTATTTTCATGCTGTTGTGCGCTGGCAAAGCGCTTGCAAGGAGGTGGAAAATCCACGATACTGGAGATTCAGGATTCAGGCTCGGATTGCGTGCATGCAGAGCGTCTCTGCCTTCTCTCCTGCTATCTAGAAAGGACCATACAATCTGTGTTGATGATTCGTCTCTCGCGCGTAGGCGCTCGGAAGAAACCGTACTACCGAATTGTCGTGATCGAGAAAGACCGCGCCCGCGACGGCCGCTCCATTGAGGTAGTTGGCACTTACAATCCGCGCACCAATCCTGCAACTGTGCAGTTGAAGAAGGACCGTGTGGACTACTGGACGGGCAAAGGCGCCCAGCTTTCTGAGCGGGTGGGTAAACTGGTGGCCTCGTCCAATACTCCGGTCCCGCAGGCAGTCTAACGATCGCTTTCTTCAAAAAAACGTGAAAATTCGTCATTTTTAGAAAGCGCGGCTCCAGAGGTCGCGCTTTTGTCTGTCTGCTCCGGTCAGCCCTCCCAGGAGCGTTGAGGGCTTGTTTTCTGCCCAAAAACTGCATTTCTTTGGAGCTGGAGAGTCAATTATGCGTGGATAGTAACCAGATACATGACTAATGAGTAAACCATAAAAAGACAGACAAATCGTTTGAAATTCGGTATAAACAATCAGAAATAAAATTGCATTGCTTAGTGGGGTCGAGGCATGTCAGAAAGCGCAGCGGAGCCATCGGCAGTTGAGTTGATATCGGCAATCGCGCGTTCGCTGGTGGACAAACCGGAAGCCGTGTCCGTCAACGAAACGTCGAATGAAGCCGGCACTGTCCTGCGTCTCCGGGTCGATCCCGCGGATGTGGGTAAAGTAATTGGAAAGCAGGGACGAACGGCCAGGTCCTTGCGAACGATTTTAGGAGCGGTCAGCGTGAAGCTTCATCATCGCTACAGCCTGGAGATTGTTGAAGAGGCGAAGTTGTAGGGCCTGTCACTGTGAATTTCGGAAGCTATGCGTAGCTATCCCGCATTGTGGAGTGCACTGACCTGCGTGCAACAATAGCGATGTGACGGATTTAGAATCCTCAGAAAACTGGGTGCATCTGGCGCGATTGATTCGTCCGCAGGGACGGCGCGGCGAGCTGATCGCTGAGATTCTGACGGATTTTCCCGAGCGGTTCGCGGACATGCGAAATGCATTTCTATGGCGCGGCGACGGCATTCCTCCGGCGGCCATCACCATTGAACAATCCTGGCTACATAAGGGCAAAGTAGTGTTGAAGTTTGCCGGCGTGGATACGATTTCCGCGGCGGAGGCGATGCGCGGTGCGGAGGTCGTGGTTCCAGCAGCGGAACGTATGCCGCTTGGTCTGGAGTCGGTGTACATCAGCGATCTGATCGGATGCGAAGTTCTCGATACGAGCGGAGAAGACGATCGCGACGGCCGCGCCGTGGGAAAGATTCGGGACGTGATTCAGCAAAACGAAACCACGGACCTGCTGATCGTCCGGAGCAAGGACGGGCGCGAGCACGAAATTCCATTTGCGAAGGCTTATCTGGCGCGGATCGATCTTGAGGGTCGTCGCGTGGAGATGAAGTTGCCGGCAGGACTGCTCGAAGTGAATGCACCATTGAGCGAAGATGAACGTCGTACACGTTCGGAAGAGTCGGAATCGCAACCTTAGGGCCGAAAGGCATTCTCTTCAACGTTTTTCAAGCGCATTGTCCTGTCACTATACTCATCCTATAGGCGCATTGCGTTCCCGCGAGGCATGAATGAAGAACAAGCTTCTGTTCTGCTGTCTGTTGCTGGCCCTCCCTACTCTCGCCTTTGCCACAGAAGCTCCATCTTCGGTTCTCGCGCGCTCTAACCAGATGATCGTGGTGACCACGGCAGACTGGAATGCCGTGAGCGGCAGATTGCAACGCTATCAGCGTTTATCTCCGGGTGCAGCCTGGCGAACCGTCGGTGGCCCCGTTACCATCGTCGTCGGAAACCGTGGGATGGGATGGGGGATCGGCGCGGTGCCCATCGCTGCCGTGCGCCGTTCGGAAGACCCGGTGAAACGGGAGGGCGACCGCAAGTCGCCCGCCGGAATCTTTCGCTTCGGCACCTCTTTCGGGTACGCGCCGCATAAACCAGCCGACTGGAAGATGCCCTATCTGCCGCTTACACCGAACATCGATTGCGTGGACGATTCCAATTCGCGCTACTACAACCGCATCGTCGATCGCTCCACCATTACCCCTGATTGGAATAGCTCTGAACACATGCGTCTTGCCGGCACAGCTTACACGTGGGGCATTGTCATTGACCAAAACGCCGTCCATCCCCACCCTGGCGACGGTTCCTGCATCTTCATGCATATCTGGGCAGGCCCGGGCATCGGCACCATCGGCTGCACCGCCATGCCGGAACCGCAGGTCAAACAAATTCTCGGGTGGCTTAATCCCGCGGCGCATCCACTTCTGGTGCAGATGCCGTTGCAGTCCTACCGGGAGCTGGAGAAGCTGTACCGTTTGCCGCGCCCGCCTTTGCCTCCTCAAAGCTGAAGCAGGCGCTGCTTGGCACAGGTTCACCTGAATTAGGGCGAGCGCCGCACTCGCAGGTGGACGAACTGTGAAGCCCTCGCTACGCGCATTTGCGAAGGCGGGGTCTGAAAGTTACCGAGCAACCATGGGCCGCTGAATAACCGTGGATGGATGAGGCGAAGAGGCTGAAGTGTCCGAGGCATTGTCGAGCTCGGTTGCGATATGTTCGACGAATGCAGCTTCGTTCGCAATCGCGTTGCCGACAAGAACGATCTGATTGTCGGCTTCGACGTAGCGGCGCTGCTCAATCGCCTCGCGCACGCCGGGCAATGTTTTCGCGGAATAGCCGGTATACCAGCCAGGAGCGTAAATCAGGTTCTTCATCCACGAACGGCGCGGCAGGCCTTGCTGGTTGGTGAGTTTTCTTG
>JBOGLY010000150.1:0-7290 GCA_050746425.1 Acidobacteriaceae bacterium | reverse complement strand
CTCCGCATTGCAGCGCTTGGACTCATCGCGGCGCAGGTCATATTTGTCGCTCTCGATAGCACGATGTTGATATGCACCGGCGGATTGGCTCTCTCCGATTTGTACACGGCCAACTATTTCCTCGCGGGCTTCCTTGTGGTCGTCAGTGCCGGCGCTCTTTTGTATTTCAGCCGAAAAGGTCTGTCTCGAAAGCCAGGGTGGTTGCTGTTTGCCGTTCCCTTTTTGTGCGCAACGGTTTGGACCAGTCACTCGGCTTCACGACTGGACAATCGAATTCCGTTGATGATGCTGACCGGCCTGCATCAGCTTGCAGTAGCAGTGTGGATTGGCGGCATGCCGTATCTATGGTTGCTGCTCGCCTCACGGGGGTCGCTACAGGACTCGCAGGCGGATACTGCGGCGCTTGGGAGCGCAGCAGTGGCGGACGAGATTGCCGTTCACGCGGTGCGGCGCTATTCCAGCGTTTCGGTTGTAAGCGTCGTGGTCCTGGTCGCGGCTGGCGTTGGCATGGCATGGGAATATACGCAGTCGTGGAGCGCGGTATACGGAACAGCGTATGGCGTTGTGCTAGTCGCAAAATCGATCATGCTTATTGGGTTGCTGGTTCTCGGCGCAAGCAATTTTCTGCTGATTCGCGAGCATCGGCCCAATTTGTCACCGTGGCTGTCACGTATCTCACGATTCTCTGAGGCGGAAATCGGAATTGGATTTACTATAATTCTCGCAGCCGCTTCGCTGACCGCGCAGCCGCCTGCGGTCGATATGGCGCGAAACCGGCTGACACTGCCGGAGATCGTCGCTCGCATGACCCCCCATTCGCCCGTGTTTCGCACGCCATCGATCAAAGCAATGCCGTCAGTGCAGCCCATGAACGCGGCCATCGAGACCTATGCCTTGTCGCCCGACGACGCCAGGAGTGCGAATAACAAGGTGGAGCGGCAGTGGTCGGAATACAACCATCATTGGGCCGGAATTGTGGTGTTGATCGCTGGACTGCTGGCGATGTTGGGACGGGCAGATCGCGCCAGATGGGCGCGCCATTGGCCGCTGGCATTTTTAGGACTGGCCATCTTCCTGTTTCTACGGGCCGATCCGGAGGCGTGGCCACTAGGGCCCCGCGGCTTCTGGGCAAGTTTTTACAATCCGGAGGACTTGCAGCACCGGCTATTTATTCTGCTGCTCGTCAGCTTCGTCGCGTTTGAATGGGCCGTGCAAACGCGATGGCTGCAATCCCAAAAAGCGGCGCTGGTTTTTCCCGCCGTTTGCGCTATTGGCGGGGCCCTCCTGCTGACCCACGAGCATACGCTGGGCAACGTAAAGGAGGAGGTGTTGACTGAAATGAGCCACACCGCGATCGCGTTATTCGCGGTATTTGCCGGGTGGTCGCGCTGGCTGGAACTGCGGGTTTCGGGGATCGCCGCAGCACGCGGGCGCGGCACGCGCATTGCCGCATGGGTCTGGCCGGTATGCCTGGTCTGTATCGGGCTGGTGCTGTTGAACTATCGGGAAGCTTGAAGCAATCGCCTAGAGGATATCGTGCGTCTCACTGCATGGGGGCGACGGAACTATATCCTGGGACCAACCATATTTTGCTGCCCTGCTTTCGCGTTCCAGTTGAGGATCTGCAATTCTGAGGAGGAAATTCACATGCGTATCCATTCCACTTATATTTGTGCCGCACTGTTTGCCTCGTGTGCAGCGCTGCTGTCGTTCACATCCGCACCGGCATTGCAGGCGCAGCGACTTCCGACCGACGTGACGCCCCGACATTACTCCCTTACGCTGGAGCCGGACCTGAAAACCGCTACATTCACGGGCAGGGAAACGATCAATGTCACTCTTTCGCGGCCTGCGACCAGCATCACGCTGAACTCGGCACAAATTACATTTCAGACGGTATCAATCACGGCGAATGGAAATACTCAAACGGCGAATGTCACCGAAAACAAGCCGGATGAGCAGGCGACCTTTCACGTGGAGAAAGAGATACCGGCAGGGCCGGCCACCATCGCCATCAAGTACACCGGAATTTTGAACAATCAATTGCGCGGCTTTTACCTGTCAAAAACCGCGCGTCGCAACTATGCCGTTACGCAGTTTGAACCGACCGATGCGCGGCGCGCGTTCCGTCTTTCGACGAGCCGGCAATGAAGGCGACTTTTTCAACCACGCTGATCGTCAACGACGGCGATACCGCAATTTCGAACACAAACATTGTTTCCGACCGGCCCGGGCCTACCGCGGGCAAGCACACGATCCGCTTTGCCACCACGCCGAAGATGTCTACCTACCTGGTCGCGTTTCTTGTGGGAGATTTCAAGTGCCTATCGGGAGAAAGCGACGGCGTGCCCATCCGCGCCTGCGCCACTCCAGACAAAGTACAGATGGGCAACTATGCCCTTCATGCAGCGGAATTTTTCCTGCACTATTACGACAATTATTTCGGCATCAAGTATCCGATGCCGAAGCTGGACATGATTGCGATTCCGGACTTCGAAGCGGGAGCGATGGAGAATTTT
This sequence comes from Acidobacteriaceae bacterium, assembly GCA_050746425.1. Classification (GTDB taxonomy): domain Bacteria; phylum Acidobacteriota; class Terriglobia; order Terriglobales; family Acidobacteriaceae; genus JAKAAZ01. The sequence continues at coordinate 4,771 of JBOGLY010000150.1, read as the reverse complement.
GGCGCCATCACCTATCGTGAGAGCGATTTCCTCATCGACGAAAAGACCGCGTCGTTCGACGCAAAAAGAACTGTGGCGATCGACGTGGCGCACGAGATGTCGCACCAGTGGTTCGGCGATATGGTCACCATGAAATGGTGGAACAACATATGGCTGAACGAAGGTTTTGCCACGTGGATGGAGACCAAGGCAGTGGACGCGTGGAAGCCGAAATGGCATATCCAGCAGTTCGTCGCTCTGTCAACCGACGGAGTGCTGAACTACGATGCAGGCAAAGTGACGCGGCCGATTCGCGCCAACGCAAACACGCCGGGGCAGATCAACGAGATGTTCGACCCGATCAGCTATCAGAAAGGCGGGGCGGTGCTGGACATGACCGAGAATTATGAAGGCAAAGAAGTCTTCAGGCGGGGCGTTCATAAGTACCTTGAGGCGCACATGTACGGCAATGCTACCGCGCAGGACTTCTGGAATGCGCAGACGGAGACCAGTGGGAAGCCGATCGACAAGGTGACGGACAGCTTTATTACAGAGCCAGGCGTCCCGCTAATCAAGTTCACCGCGCCGGAAAACGGTTCAACAATCGCTACCCAGCAACGCTTCTACCTGAGCCCCGATATCCAAGCTACTGGAAACCAGACCTGGACAATCCCGGTTTGCTTCAGAACTGGCGCGGGCGCAACTCCGAAGTGCGACCTGCTTGCTGCACATCGGCAGGCGCTCAAAGTCCCTTCAGCGGACGTTTTCTTCGCCAACGCGAATGACAAAGGCTACTACCGGACGGAATATGCGCCGGCGGATTACAACAAACTCCTCAGCGTGGCGGAGACGAAACTTTCTCCCGCCGTGCGGATTGGCTTTGCTGGAAACGAGTGGGCGTTGATGCGTTCCGGTCGGGCCAGCATCGGCAACTATCTGGACCTGGCATCGGTATTGCGGAACGACCCAAATGCGGACGTTATTGAAAATATTGCAGGAGCAATCGGCGCGACGGACGAGCGCATCGCATCGCCGCAAGATCGGACAAAGCTGCAGGCCTGGGTACGCCAACAGTTCGGACCGGCATACGATCGAGTGAAGGAAAACTCGCCCTCCGATTCACTGGAGAAAAAGCAATTGCGCGCGACGTTGTTTGCCGTGCTGGGCGAAATTGGGCGCGACCCGCAGATCATTGCGGAGGCGAAGCCATTGGCCGAGAAATACATCGCGAACCACGCAAGCATCGAGCCGTCCATGGTGCGTCCAGCCATCGCGATAGCCGCGCAGAATGGCGATGGCCGATTGTTCGACCAATTGGAGCAGCTGAGTAAATCCTCAGACAATCCAGACGTGAAAACCACCGCGCTGTATGCTCTGGCGGAGTTTCACAATCCTGCGTTGCTACGCCGAGCGCTGGATTATGCTACCTCGGGTCAAGTGCGCAACCAGAATTCCATCATCCTTTTCGTCATTGCGCTTCAGAGTCGCGACACCCGACCGGTTGCGTGGCAGTATATTCAGAACAATTGGGCAAAGGTGCATGCCCAGATGACGACGATGATGGGAGGTTATCTAGTGCAGTCGACCGGCTTGTTCTGCAGTGCTGATAAAGAAAACGATGTGCGGAATTTCTTTGCGGCGCACCCTGTGGCGGCGGCGCAGCTTTCGCTTCAACGCGCGACCGATGCCATCCATAGCTGTACCGTTTTGCGTGACGCGCAGCAGCCGAATCTGACGAAATGGCTGGACCGGCAGAATGTGCCGAACACAATGTAGCAGGCGTGCAGGGATCACCTGACGGCAACAGTGAAGTCGACGTCGCCGCGCGTAATGTGTCCGTCGCTGGCCAGCACCTGCCAGTGAATCCGATAATTTCCATTCGCTAAATCGGGCGCGTAGGCTTTTAATTCGGATGGCCGCATGCTTCGCTGCATTTGCAATGGATACGTTTTGCCCGCGACATCAGTAAGCGTAACGGTGCATCGACTAGCCTCAATGCGGGAATTGTATTCGAGTGCAATTTGGATTTGACGATTTCGCAGGATAGCATGGTCCGCCGGGGTGGAACGAAGCAGGATGGCATGAGCGAACGCCAACGGGCAGGCGGCAAAGAGTAGACACATAGCCGCTAGAGAAATGAAGAAAGTTCGCATTCTGCATCTCACAAGTGGATTGAGGCGGCGCGAATGGACCGTCCGGAAATCTCCGCTGCTTTCATTTCGGCGTATGAAGCAGCCCCCATCAAGGCCGCCCGACTTTCCAGGATGATTCGCACCGGCATTGTCGCAACAAGATCGTGCATGCGGCCTTTGTCGCGGAATCCGCGCATAAAAGTACCATCACGCATTTTCTTCAGAATTTTTGGCGCGATGCCGCCGCCAACGTACATTCCGCCGTGGGCGAGAATCTTCAACGCGAGGTTTCCGGCTTCGGAACCGTAGATCGAAACAAAAATATCAAGCGCCTTAGAGCACAACTCGTCGCCGCCCGACTCGCCCAGCTCGCCGATTACGGCGTTTGGGTCTTCTTCCAACATCCGCTGGCGCAGCGACGGCGATTCATTCATCTTTTTCGAGTCGCGCAGAAAAGTATAAATATTTTTTAGACCAGGACCAGAGCAGACGCGCTCCCAGCTTACGTGGCCATTCATCTTCGGGTCCATGCGCAGGTAGCAAAGCAATTCGATTTCAAGCTCGTTGTGCGGTCCAAAATCGCCGTGCCCGCCTTCCGACGCCATCGGAGTGTGACCCTTGCCGTCCCAAATTAAAATTCCTTCGCCCAGGCCGGTACCGGCGGCGATCAAGCCGCGATTGCCCAGCTGGCCGCTGTCGCCCTCGCTGAGCGTAAAAATCTGATCGGCGCGAAGCTCCTTGATCCCATAACCATTGGCCTCAAGATCGTTGATTAAAAAAATATGCTCGATGTGAAGATCGCGCGCCAGTTCGTGGGTGTCGAGCGTCCAGGGCAGATTGGTAACTTGAATGACGTTCTTGCGTACAGGGCCAGGGGCGCCAAAGCACGCAGCCTCAATTTCGTGTGCAGCCTGACGTTCGTTAGCGCCCAGAAATTCGCGAACGATAGCCTGAAGATTTGGATATTGAGGCGCCGCGAATTTCTCGTCGCGAACATGTTGCAAGCTGCCCTGTTCGAAGCGATAGAGCGCGAGATGTACTTTGGTACCGCCTACGTCTCCGGCAAGGATCATCGGCCCACTTCCAACACTGCTTCGTTCTCCGCTGAGGGCGGCGGCAACTCCGCGGCTGCCGCTCGATCCAACAGCAGACTCAGTTCTCCGCTCTCTGGCCGGATCAGCTGCGAGGGCAATTGCTCCGGCCGGTACGTTCCTAGAAGAACTTCCTTCAACACTTCAGCTTTTGTCCCGCCTTCGATCAGAAAGAAAATCTTATCAGCATGGTTGATTACTGGCCACGTAAGAGTCACACGCCATGGATTTTTTGCCTCCACCTTGGTGGCTACAGCCAGCCGCATCATCTCATCCAGCGCGGTCGAATTAGGAAACAGCGAGGCGGTATGGCCGTTGTCTCCCATGCCTAACATGATCAGGTCGAAGCGCGGCAACTCGGCCCCTTCCAGGCGAAATCGATTGCGTAATTCCGATTCATAACGCGCGGCGGCCTCTTCGGGAGCAAGTTCGCCCTCAATCCGAATAACATTTTGTTTCGGCAGCGGGACCTGCGATAGAAAGGTTTGCTTCGCCATGCGATAGTTGGAGTCGGGGCTGTCAGGCGGAACGCATCTCTCATCGACCCAGAAAAGAAGCAGTCGCGACCAGTCGATACGCATGAGAAACGGGTGGGCAGGGTCGCCGAGCAACTCGAATGTGCGCTTTGGGGTACCGCCGCCGGAGATCGCGATCCTTGCGGTGCCGCGCGAGCTAACCGCCGCCTCGACGGAAGACGCAATCCAATCGGCGGCCTTCATGCTCAGAGATTCGTCGTTCTCCTCAACCACATAGCGGACTTGAATTGTCTTCGGCATCCTTCACGCCCCTTATGTGAAATTGCGTCTATTGGCGGCGCCACTTGCGGCCATCACGGGCGAGCAGCGCATCGGCAGCCGCGGGACCCCAGCTTCCAGCGGGATAATTCGGAAATTCCTGCGGCGGATGAGCGGCCCATTGCTCCAAAATCGGGGTCATCAATGCCCAAGTTGCCTCTACGCCGTCGCGATGCGCAAACAGCGTGGCATCTCCCATCATCGCGTCGAGCAACAGCCGTTCATATCCATTCGCGGAGGACACGCCAAACGCCGCGGCATAATCGAAATCCATCACCACGGGGCAACTCTGCATCGTCGGGCCGGGCACTTTCGCGGCGAAGCGCAGAGAAATTCCTTCATCCGGCTGGATTCGCATGGAGATAAGGTTCGGCTGAACTGGACCGCATTTGCTCGCCTGCAGATTGTCTTTGAACAGCATGGTCGGGGGCTGTTTGAATTGGATCGTAATCTCCGTATAGCGCCTGGCCATGCGCTTGCCGGCCCGGACGTAAAACGGAACGCCTGCCCAGCGCCAATTTTCAATTTGAAAGCGCATGGCGGCGAACGTCTCCGCGTTGGATGCCGGATCGACACGGTCTTCCTGGCGATAGCCAGCTACTTGTTTGCCGTTGACTGTCCCTGGACCATACTGTCCGCGAACGGTATCTTCCGCCCTGATCGGCTGGATTGCCTCCCACACTTTCACTTTCTCCATACGTATGGGCGATGAAAAAAACGTGACCGGCGGTTCCATGGCAACAAACGATACCAACTCCATCACGTGGTTCTGGAC
>JBOGLY010000149.1:0-7296 GCA_050746425.1 Acidobacteriaceae bacterium | reverse complement strand
CGACTATATGCCGCCGGAGCCGAATGGGTCCAAATCGACGAGCCGTACTTATGCACCGATCTTGACGCGTCTACCGAGAAACTCTACCGGGATGCATATAGCAGGCTTACATTTGCAGCCTCATTTCCGAAGTTGATGCTGACTACCTACTTCGCCCATCTTGGGACAAACCTCGAACTTGCGCTGTCGCTGGCGACCGCAGGGATGCACGTCGATCTGGTGCGCGCACCGGAACAGTTGGGCGTGTTGCTGGCGAAGTGTCCAGCTTCATTGCATCTGTCTCTTGGGCTAGTGGATGGCCGGAATGTATGGCGCACAGACATCGAGCGGGCGCTTACCCTTTTGGAAGCTGCCATACAAGGCGTGGGAAATGAACGGATTGAAGTAGCTCCGTCGTGCTCGCTCCTTCACGCGCCCTTGGATCTTGATGCCGAGAAGAAGTTCGATCCTGAACTCCGAGGCTGGATGGCCTTCGGTAAGCAGAAACTGGAGGAAGTCGCCATCCTGGCACGCGCACTTGAAGGTCGTCAGGCAATTCAACATGAGCTAGAGAAGAACCGTGAATTCGTCAAGTCGCGCAAGACTTCATCTCGGATTCATAATCCTAAAGTGCAACAGCGGCTCCAGGCAGTCGATGAATCCATGCTCCATAGGAAGAATCCCTATCCCGCACGCAGCCGTCAGCAGACAAATGCACTCTCTCTGCCGCAGTTGCCAACTACCACGATAGGTTCCTTTCCGCAGACCGATGAAGTACGCAAGATGCGTGCTGCGGAGCGTACTGAAAAGATTTATCGAGCAACTTACGATGCTTTTCTCGAGCAGGAGATCGAGCGCACAATTCGCTTTCAGGAAGAAATTGGTTTGGATGTTCTCGTCCACGGCGAGTTTGAGCGCAACGACATGGTGGAATACTTCGGCGAACAGCTCGAAGGATTCGCTTTCAGCCAGCAGGGCTGGGTGCAAAGCTATGGCTCACGATGCGTGAAGCCTCCGATCATCTATGGCGATGTATGGCGCCCGTCGCCGATGACAGTACGTTGGGCGACTTTCGCTCAATCTCTCAGTGACAAGCCGGTGAAGGGAATGCTCACCGGTCCAGTCACCATCTTGCAATGGTCTTTTGTGCGCGACGATCAACCGCGCGCAAATACCTGCCGCCAGATTGCGCTTGCCATCCGCGACGAAGTCAAAGATCTCGAGATTGCCGGCATTCGCATCATCCAAATCGACGAACCTGCAATCCGTGAAGGCCTTCCGCTCCATCGCGCCGAATGGGCGGCGTATCTTCAATGGAGCGTCGACGCATTTCGTCTAGCATCGTCGGTCGCATCGGATGACACCCAAATTCACACCCACATGTGCTATTCGGAGTTCAACGACATTATCAAGTCGATTGCCCGCATGGACGCTGACGTCATTTCCATTGAATGCTCACGCTCGCGCATGGAACTTCTTGACGCATTTCATCATGTCCGCTATCCCAACGGGATCGGCCCCGGCGTTTACGATGTCCATTCGCAGCGCGTCCCTCCTGTGGAGGAAATGGAGGATTTACTCAAGCGTGCGCTGCAAGTGCTTTCACCGCAGCAGCTCTGGGTCAATCCCGATTGCGGCTTAAAGACTAGAGCGTGGACGGAAGTGCGCCCAGCCCTCAAAAACATGGTCGCGACCGCCAAAAAGGTGCGGCAATCTCTCTAGCGGCCGGTCCGCGCAAAGATGTCATTATTGTGGGGCCAGGGCGGTGGATGGAAACCCCGACGCGATGGCTTCAAGTAGCAATTGCACGGAGATATGTTGCGTGAGTTCTGCGTGATCGAGATAAGGATTCACTTCAACAATATCTGTGCCGACCAGCTTCCCGCGTCTGGCGACTCCGCGAAGCAATTGCTTGGCTTGCCGGAAACTTAAGCCGTCTGCTTCGGGGCTTTCAGTGCCAGGAGCAATCGACGGGTCGAGCCCGTCGATATCCAGGCTCACATAATAGTTCCCGAGGTCTCCAATTTCGTCGACGACCGCGGCAATTCCGCCTTCGTAAATGCGATCCATTGGGAAGATGAGGTTGCCATCGTCCAGGCTTTCACGGTACTCGCGATCCGTGCTCTTGATGCCCCGGACTCCGACCGTCACGATACGCTTGACGAAAGCCAACTCATGGATGCGGCGGAAAGGGCTGTTGTTGGAAAATTTCATATCCATCGACCTGTCGCGATAGTCCAGATGGGCATCCAGCAGGACTATCGTGAGCGGGTCAAACTTCTCGAATGCAGACACAAGAGGCAAGCTGATCGAATGGTCGCCGCCGATAGAGGCAAGAAATAGGCCGCGGTCGACGATGGAGCGTGCATGCGCAGTCGTTTGTTGACGCGTGATCGATGCATCCAGCCTGACATCCACATCGCCGGCATCCCCCATGCGGACGCCAGACATAAACGTGACGTTTTCCCCAACGTCGAAATATCCGGAAGAACCCACGGGATCTCCGAGCCAGCCAAACCGGGTGGAGGCGTCCCGGAGTGCACGCGGCGCCTGACGACAACCCGGCCGCATCGAGGCCATGTTGTCGAACGGCACACCTAGCACAGCAACATCGGCGTCCATCTCTTTCGGATCAAAAACGTACGGCGCCTTACAGAAAGTTGCGATGCCGGTATGTGGTAAAGCTGCCGCCTGTCTTTTGGCAGACATCAAGAACGCTCCATTCGCCGCCCACCCGAAATTTAACCTACGAACTCGGTGAGACCTTTCCAATCGACGTGCCGATCAGATTGTCCCACTCGGCCACGATCAACATCAAGAGCGAGAGCCACCGGCTCAAGGACATGAAGATGAAGTAAAGCTACGCAGGGCTACCTTGGTTCGACTCGTTCTTATGTGCTTCGGTGCGAGCCTCTTCCAATGCACGCGGAAAGAGGATGTTGTTCTCCAGGTGGACATGTTGATGCAAATCGAATTCCAGGTCTTCCAACGCCCGGTACAGCGCGTGCCATGTAGGACAGGCTGAGGGTGGCGGGGTGTAGTTATGTGTTAGCTTTCGTAACGCCTGGAACTCGTTACCCGCCTGGTCGTGGTCCGTCATCATGCGAGTGATCGGCATCTCGAGGCTTCCATTGGCCATGGCTGGCAGCTCCGGTCGTTGCTTCGTTCCAAGCCCCGCAATGTATGGGAACAGGGTCGTCTCCTCGCAACCAAAGTGATGTGTCAGTTCGGAACTGATTTCCGCAACCGCCTTACCCACCTGGAAGACCTCGAGATGGTCCGCTCCGTGTCGTTGTTCCACTTTAGTCATAAGACCGTCAATCAGTTTGAGCTGATCACGCGTGTATGCATGATGTGTCTGCACAATATATTCCGCGAAATCCTTTAAAGGTGCTTTCCGCCAATGGTTTTCCGGAAGAGTCGTGCTCTGCTCCCGTTGACTCTCCAGTTCTTCCAGTACTGGAGCGATTTGAAGGTTTCGCTTCGCGCAAGCTTCAGCAAGTGTGTGTTGTCCGCCGCAACAATAATCAATTGCGAGCCGCTCGAAGAGTGCGATTGTGGTTGGAAACTCGACGGCTATATCGCGTACCGCGGTCTCCGCCGTGATGGCCATGGTAAACCTCCTACTATTTCGACCGTAATGTCTGATCTCTTGCTTGAAAGTGACTTAAATCACCGAGAAATATCTATTCTTTTGTAAAGCTGGTGACATCGGCATGAGAAAGTGCACACGGGCGAAACGACATGGCTTTAAACTGTCCGGGAGTTTAGTCGCGTGATTTATCATACGTTATAGGCGGACCGTGATTTTCGCATTCGGTAAGCCTGGATGCAAGTCCTATGGCTTTTGACACATCGAATACGCTAACGCAAGAAGGTGGCATCGTCCCTCGCGCGGTAATGCTGGAGTTGTATCAAAAGATGCTTGTTGTCTCCTATGTTGAGGAGAGACTGAAGATCTTCGATCGACTCGGCAAAGTAAGCTTTCACGCTTCAGTGCGTGGACACGAAAAGCTTCAAATTGGCATGACAATGCTGCTGAAGCCGACACACGACTGGTTTTTTACCTACTACCGGGAAAAAGCCATTGCCGTCGGCCTGGGCATGCCGCTGAAGGACATATTTCTGGGGATGTTGAGTCGGCAAGGCGATCCTAATTCTGCGGGCCGCAATATGCCTGAACACTGGTCATCGTCCAAGTTGCGGCTCGTTGCTCAGACAGCTTGCACGGGAACCCAATTTCTTCCGGCCGTCGGAATGGCGCGAGCCATAAGACGGGACGGTGGCGACCAGATCGTATATGTGTCCTCTGGCGAAGGCGCTACCAGCGAGGGTGAGTTCTTCGAAGCACTCAATTGGGCGAACCGGGAACATTTGCCAGTGCTGTTTGTTATCCAAAATAACGGCTACGCCATCAGCGTTCCTCAGTCGACACAGACTGGCTCCGAGATTCATCGGATTGCTCAGGGTTTTGGGATGCCCACTTACACGGTGGATGGAACCTGGTTTGAGCCTATGTATCAGATGCTGCCACCGCTGATTGCGCAGATGCGTCAAGGCGGCGGCCCGGCGTTGGTGGAGGGCCAGGTCATCCGCATGGAATCGCACTCCTCCTCGGATGATCAGAAGAAGTATCGAACTCAAGAAGAGCTCAATGAGATGCTCGAACGCGATCCGATTCATCAAACGGAACGCTATTTGCAGCGCCATCAAATTCTTACTGATGAGCAAATGCAGGAAATGCGGCGTGAATTGAAAGCTGAAGTCGACCATGCCGCCGAGGAGGCGGATGTCGAGCCTCCGCCATCGCCGGATAATCTCCTCGCCCATATTTATTCCGTAGGGTCTGTTGATCGTTTCGACCGGAACGTTCGTGTTGAATACATTTCAGAGGAACCCATCAGTTTTATCGAAGCGATCAATCGTGGCTTGCACGAAGAGATGGAGTTCAACCCGAAGATTCTGATGTGGGGGGAGGACATTGCCGATCCCAAGGGCGGCGTCTTCGGAGTGACTCGAGGCCTCAGCACCGCATACCCCGATCGTGTGTACAACAGCCCTCTGGCCGAAGCGAGCATTGTGGGTGTTGCCGGAGGGATGGCAATCGCCGGATATAAACCGATCGTAGAAATCCAGTTTTCCGATTATATGTGGCCTGCGTTTATGCAGATTCGCAATGAAGTACCGACCGTTCGGTGGAGAAGCCAGGGGGTTTGGAACTGTCCCGTAGTCATCCGAATGCCGGTAGGGGGTCACATCAAGGGTGGACCGTGGCATTCTGCATGCGTGGAGGCTTTTCTAGCACATATTCCCGGTTGGCGCATTGTTTTTCCAAGTTCGGCCGAAGACGCAAAGGGTCTTATCAAAAGTGCGGCGCGCTCTCAGGATCCGGTGATCTTTCTAGAATGCAAGGGCCTGTACAGGCGCATGGAAGCGAGGACTCCGGAACCAAATCTTGATTACCTGATTCCATTCGGGTGCGGCCGCATTCGGCGCGAAGGAACCGAGGCGACCATAATTACTTGGGGTCCGAGTGTATACCAGGCTTTGGAGATAGCCAAACAAATGGAGTCAAAAGGGCACTCAATTGAAGTGTTGGATGTCCGTACTATTGTCCCCCTGGACGAGGAACTGATCTATCAAAGTGTCAAGAAAACCAATCGAGTGATCGTGCTCCACGAGGATACTCTCACGCTGGGTTTCGGCGCGGAAATTTCTGCACGTATCACGGAAAATTGCTTTGATTATCTCGATGCTCCGATTATGCGGGTAGCCGCCAGGGACAGCTTTGTACCTTCAGCAACAACCCTTGAAGATGCTGTGCTACCTTCGTTGAACGATCTGAGCAACGCGGTGGAAAGACTCCTCGCGTATTAGATTCTTGGTCTTGGCCCAGCGGGCAATCGGGGCGGATCTGCCGCCTTCGACCGTGCTCATGATCTGAATCTATATTCAAAGACGCCATCGTGCTTCATGGGGAGGCCCCATTCCAATCAGGCTCCAAATCTTCCATTTGTAAATAAACGCAGTGGGTCTCTCCGTTAGAGATTCAACCAAAAGCATTGTGATGCCGTTTGTACGCCCTGTAGTACGAACCACTCATGTGTTGGTATAGCACTCCTATATCCACTTCGTTTTACGCCGCGTTACAACAGAATCACTTGGGTCGTGCGAATCCTTCGCGTTTCACAGTGCATCGCGGACAACCGCAAAATGAAATCCAGACTTTCACTACAACAAAGTGGCTCACTTGATCATCCGCAAACGAGACGCCGCAACTAGATGTCATCTCGGATGACGTTCAGCGAGCAAAACCTAGGTCTTACCCAGCAAGAATGGTGCGGAGTCAAAATGCATGCAAAGTGACTAAATAAAGTACGACGAAGATATTAGGGAGGATGTCAAGGCACGGCGTACGGACGTTTCACCAAAGAATGCGAATTTCTTCGGTATTAAAAAGGTCATGTTTTGAGGCTGCAGACCCAAAGAACGTGGCAAGGGCAATTCGGCGTACAGGCCAGACGGCAAGATTCTGGCAATCCACAAATCGAAAAAAGAGCGTGATGGCAGTGACTGGCGCGCTCATGCTCCTCTTTGTAGTAGGTCATTCGCTGCAAAGGGAACGTGTCTTGAAGCAGGTGGCACTTCTCATTTCCGTTCTTATCTTTCTTGGGTTTATTTCGATTCCAGCTAGCATCATGCTAGGACTCATAAGATGACTCTTAACGCAAGTATGCAGTCGCGCGTAAAGCGAAGTGTGCTGCCAAATGGAATTTAAGGCATTCGGAGGCAAGCCAATGAAATTAACACGTGGTAAGCTAGCCGGGTTGCGAGCTGTCTCAGATGAGCGTGGCGTGATCGCAGCAGTGGCAATGGATCAGCGCGGCTCTCTCAAGAAGTCGCTGATGGCCGACTCTGACAATGCCAGCCTTCCCGATTCGGCATTGGTCGAATTCAAGGAACTGGTTACAGAAGTGCTCACCCAGTATGCCTCCGCCATCCTGCTCGATCCAGAATATGGCTTGTCCGCCGCCGGTAGGCGCCACGGCAAGGGCTTATTTCTCGCCTACGAAAAAACCGGCTATGACACCAACACTCCGGGGAGGTTGCCCGACTTGCTCGACCACTGGTCGGTACGCAGGCTGAAGGAGCAAGGTGCTGATTGCATCAAAGTGCTGCTCTACTATACGCCGTTCGAGAAAAGCGAAATCAATGATCGCAAGCATGCTTTCATCGAGCGAGCAGGAGACGAGTGCCGGGCGCATGACATTCCTTTCTTTCTGGAATTGGTCGATTATGATGTGCATGGTCATGGAG
>JBOGLY010000148.1:0-7312 GCA_050746425.1 Acidobacteriaceae bacterium | reverse complement strand
TTTCACTACTGGCCAGTGAAAAGCGAGACGGGAGCGCAAGTGGAGCAGCGGCAACTCGCGTTGCTAGCCGACAAGGAAGTCGATCTGATCGTTCTGGCTCGCTATATGCAGGTGCTGTCGCCGAAGTTCGTAGGGATGTATCCTCAACGAATTATCAACGTGCACCATTCCTTTTTGCCCGCGTTCACTGGCGCGAAGCCCTATCATGCGGCGTTCGCGCGTGGAGTGAAATTGATTGGGGCGACCAGTCACTTTGTGACGGAAGTTCTCGACGACGGTCCCATCATTGAACAGGATGTTGCGCGAGTTTCGCAGAACGACCAGCTAACGGGCTTGATTCAGAAGGGACGCGACCTGGAGCGCATGGTGCTATCCCGAGCGGTGCAGTGGCATCTGTCGCGTCGGATTCTGTGTTATGCGAACAAGACGGTGATTTTCGCGTAATAATTGAGCCGAAGATTCTTCAGCGTGACGAAGGGAAAAAATATCTCCGCTGCACGGCAAGGCGAGATAAGTCCGCCGTCTACCAGCGAGTTATACGCGGGTATCGACAACTCTGTCGTCTATAATGAAAGCATGTCGATTGTGCGCGATATCGCGGGCATTGCCAAAGGAATGAGCGTCACCTTTGGAGAAATCTTCCAGCCGACAGGGGTGGAAAATTATCCCGACGGTCCAGGACCGATGCACGGCGCGAAATTTGAGCAGCGTTATCGCGGCCGGCATGTGCTGCAACGCGATGAAAATGGCCTGGAAAAATGTGTGGCATGTTTTCTGTGCGCCGCCGCGTGCCCTTCAAACTGCATCCACATCGAGGCAGCGGAAAATACCGAGGAACAACGTATTTCCAGCGCCGAGCGGTATGCCAAGGTATATAACATCGATTACAACCGTTGCATATTTTGCGGCTATTGCGTCGAAGCCTGCCCCACGGACGCCATCACGCATGGACACGGTTTTGAATCGTCTTCATTGAACGCCACCAGCCTGGTGATGCGCAAGGAAGACCTGCTGGCGGCGATGCCGGGCTCCCCGGCCAAGCTAGAACCTTCCACTCCATAACTGAAACGTACGCAATCGTTAAGATAGAGCCGGCTGCCCCAGTTCTGTCACCGCTATGAACCGCGGCGGAAGTACTGGGCGTGTACGCTATTAGGAGCCACAATGCAAAACTTTTTCGAAGCGTTAAAAGAACGCGTGATCGTTTACGACGGCGCCATGGGCACCAGTATCCAGAAGCATGCCCTGACAGTGGACGATTTCTGGAACAAGGAAGGCTGCAATGAGCTGCTGGTGCTTAGCCGGCCCGACGTGATTCGAGGCATTCATGCGAGCTTCCTGGAAGTTGGCTGCGATGTCATTGAGACCGACAGCTTCGGTTCGTCGCGACTGGTACTGGCGGAGTATCAGTTGGAAGCTAAGACGCGCGAGTTGAACATGGTGGCCGCGCAATTGGCGAAGGAAATCGCGGCACAATATTCCACCCCGCAAAAGCCCCGCTTCGTGGCGGGATCGATCGGACCCACGACAAAACTGCCATCTCTTGGACACATTAGCTACGACGCAATGGCGGAGGCTTATCGAGAGCAGATCGAGGCGCTGATTGAAGGCGGCGTCGACATTCTGTTGATCGAAACCTGTCAGGATTTGTTGCAGGGAAAGATTGCGCTGGCGGCGTGTGAGGACGCGATGCGTGCGACCGGCAAGCGGCTGCCAGTTCAGATGCAGGTGACGCTCGAAGCCACGGGAAGGATGTTGCTGGGCAGCGAGATTGGCGCGGCGCTTGCGGTGCTGGAATGCTTTCAGCCGGACATCATCGGGCTGAACTGCGCCACCGGTCCGCGCGAGATGAACGATGCGGTGCGCTTTCTGTGCCAGAATGCGACTCAACCGATCAGCGTGTTGCCGAATGCGGGGCTGCCGCAGAATGTTGGCGGACATGCGGTATACGCGCTGACGCCGTCGGAGCTGGCCCGCTACCACAAGCAATTTGTCGAAGAGTACGGGGTTCGCGTGGTGGGCGGCTGCTGCGGCACGACTCCGGAGCATCTGCGCGCCGTCGTGGAAGCTGTGGAACACGCAACGCCCGCGGCTACCCGCGCCGTGCCACAGAGCGTTGCTGCCAGCGCATACTCCGCGCTTCCATTGGAGATCGACGGACAGCCGGTGATTGTCGCGGAGGAAATGAACACGACGACGCGAAGTCCCGTGTTTCGTGAAATGGTCCGCAGCGGCGACTACGATGGGATTCTTGCGCTTTCAAAACGTCTGGCTGCGGAAGGATCGCAGATGCTGGACATTTGTTGCGCCATCGTAGGCGAAGATGAAAAGGCGTACATGAACGCGGTGCTGGAGCAGATTGCAACGCGCGTGCCTACTCCGGTGCTGGTCGACTCGACGGAAGCCAATGTGGTTGAAGAAGCGCTGAAGCGCATTCCAGGCAAGCCGTTCATCAATTCGATCAACCTGGAAGACGGAGAGAAGCGCACGTCGAAGGTGTTGCCGATGGCGCGCCGTTATGGCGCGGGCGTGATTGCCTTGACCATCGACGAAGATGGAATGGCGCTGACGGCGCAGAAAAAAGTTGCGGTCGCGCAACGCATTTTCGAGTTGTCCACAAAGAAGTATGGAATGCGTCCGCAGGATTTAGTTTTCGATCCGTTGACGCTGCCGATTTCGACTGGACAGGAGGACTATCGTACCGCCGGCATTGAAACGCTGGAAGCCGTGCGTCTGCTGAAGCAGGAATTGCCGGATTGCAAGACGATTTTGGGAGTCAGCAATATTTCATTCGGGCTTTCCACCTATTCGCGACGGGTATTGAACAGCGTGTTTTTGAAAGAGGCAGTGGATCGCGGGCTCGACATGGCCATTGTGAATTACTCGAAGATTTATCCGCTATATAAGATTCCTGAGAAGGAGGTGGGCCTGGCGCGCAAGCTGATTTTCAGAGATACGTCTGAAGGCGATCCGCTGCAGGTATTCATGGCATATTTTGCCAATCTGCAGAAAGATCCGAATGCGGAGCCGGAAGCCGAGGCGGTCGAAGCGCTCACCATTGAAGACAAGCTGAAGCAGATGATTATTCGCGGCGAGCGCAGCGCCGGGACGGGCGCAGCCAAGCAGTCGCTGGAAGCGCTGCTGGAATTGGCGCTGCAACAATACACGCCGCTGCAACTGATCAACACGGTGCTGCTGGATGGAATGAAGACTGTGGGCGAGCTGTTTGGCGCGCGCAAGATGCAGTTGCCGTCGGTGCTCGATTCGGCATCGGTGATGAAGACCGCAGTCGCTTATCTGGAGCCAAAGATGGAGCGAGTCGAGGGCTCGCAGCGCGGGACGATTGTGCTGGCCACAGTGAAGGGCGATGTTCACGACATCGGCAAAAATCTTGTGGACATTATTTTGTCGAACAACGGTTACAAGGTGGTGAATCTGGGCATCAAGCAGCCATCGGACACGATTATCAAGGCGGCGCAACAGCACAAGGCGGATGCGATCGGATTGAGCGGACTGCTGGTAAAGAGCACCCTGGAGATGAAGTATGTTATCCAGGATTTACAGCATATGGAGAGCGAGATTCCGGTGATTTGTGGGGGCGCTGCGTTGACGCGGAAATACGTCGAGGACGATTTGCGCAAGGAATACGGCGGCCCGGTCTACTATGCGGAGGATGCCTTCGCGGGACTGCATGTCATTGGCGACCTGACGGCGGAAGACGATGGCGTGCGCGCGGAGCGGCTGGAAGATGGCCGGACTGTGCGCGTGTTCGAGCGGAAAAATCTTTTGCCGGAGGAGCGGACGGGGCCGCAGGAACCGGTGTCGACGGAACGTTCGAGCGCGATTCAGGATGCTCCGGACATTCCTCAGCCGCCGTTCTATGGAGTGCGCGTCAAAAAAGATTTCTCGCTCGATACAGTATTTAGTTACGTGAATGAGACAGCGTTGTTTAAGAACCAATGGCAATTGAAGACTGCTTCCGCGACCGATTATGTTCGGCTGGTGGATGAGAAATACCGGCCTGTTCTGCAGGAACTGATTGCGGAGGCGAAGCAGACGGGCTGGCTGGATCCGAAGGCTGTCTATGGCTATTTCCCATGCAACAGCGATGGCAATGATGTGGTTGTGTATGCTCCGGAAGCAGTAAAGCCGGGGAACGCGAAGCAGGAATTGTTGCGGATTTCCTTTCCGAGACAACGGGAAGGCCGCAAGCTTTCGATTGCCGATTTCTTCCTGCCAAAGTCATCGGAGCGTCTGGATGTGATTGGGTTTTCCGTAGTGACGGTGGGGCATCGCGCCAGCAGTTTGACAAAGGAATTGTTCGATCGCGGAGATTTCACCAAGTATCTGTACACCCATGGATTGAGCGTAGAAACCGCTGAAGCGCTGGCGGAGTATATGCACAAGCTAATTCGTGAAGATCTTGGCATAGCCGGGGAAGACGCGGCTGACGTGCGCGATTTGTTTCATCAGAAATATCGCGGTTCTCGTTATTCTTTTGGTTATGCCGCGTGCCCGAATCTGGAAGACCAGGTGAAGATTTTCGAGCTGCTGCGCCCGGAGGAGAACATCGGCGTGCGGTTGACGGAAAGCTATCACCTGGAGCCGGAGCAGAGCACGGACGCGCTGATCGTGCATCATCCGCAGGCCAAGTATTTTGTGATCTAGCAGCCGCCGGCCCGCGAAACTGCCGAGTTTGGGTCGCTATGCACAGAGGTCGTTCAAACGAGGATTTGCACATTTATTCTGTTCTTCCACGGATACTTGATCTAGGGGCTTTTCCCTAAAGGAGTGTCCGTGTCCATTCAGTCTGTTTTTCTGTTGCGCGCTTATCGCGCCGCGCAGGCCGCTCACCATGTCTTCCCCGCGTATGCTGCATGCGAAGCTGCGTTGGAGTCGGGATGGGGACAGTCCCAACTTGCAACGGAGGCGAACAACCTGTTCGGCCAGAAACAAAGTCATCCTCCGATGACGGGGACGGAAACCGTCGCCATGCCAACGCGGGAATACCTACACGACCACTGGATGACAGTCTCGGCGAATTGGGCAAAGTTTACCGACTGGAGCGAGTGTTTTCGCGCGCGGATGGCGTTGCTGGAGCGGTTAAGCCACGCTTATCCGAATTATGGCGTAGCGTTACGGGCCGCCGACGGCGAGCAATATCTGACAGCCGTTTCGCGGAGTTGGTCGACCGATCCGGAGCGGGCGGGCAAGGTCCTCGCGGTGTATGACGCGCATTCCTCCCTGTTTGCGGACACGCAGCAGGCGGCGTGAAACTCCCACATCTCAGAAGCGAGATGTGGGGCACCCGGACTTTTTACGGAAACTGCGAATTGAGCGGAACGCATCCAACGTTCGGTATGCTTATTTTTAAGAATGTCGAGGAAGACAATGCCGACTCCGATACACTTTGGCACCTCAGGCTGGCGCGCGATTGTAGCCGATGAATTTACGCTGCCCAACATTCGCCGCGCGATTGTAGGAATTGCGGGCTACGTTTCGAAGCAACCGGGAGATCATCGCATCCTGGTGGGCCGTGATCCGCGATTTATGGGAGAAGTGTTTGTGGAAGAAGCCGCGCGCCTGCTCGCGGCGCATGGCGTCGTCCCTGAGGTGATCGCTGAGGCTGCGCCAACTCCGGCGATTGCTTATGCTGTGCGCCAACGGAAGACGAGCGGCGCGATCAACTTTACGGCATCGCACAATCCGCCAGAGTATAACGGAATCAAATTTTCCACTCCCGACGGCGCGCCAGCATTGCCGGAAGTGACCCGGCAGATTGAGGCAGAGATTGCCGCGCTGGGAGATGGGGAAATTCCACGGGGCACGTCGAAAGAGAAGTTTGAGACGGTGGACGTGAAGCCGGATTATCTGAAGCGCCTGGCTGAACTGGTCGATATCAAAGCAATAGCAAAGGCAAAACTGCGAATCGTGGTAGATCCGTTCTGGGGCGCGGGTCGTGGATATGCTCAACAGATTCTGACCGAGAACGGCGTTTCAGCCGTGAGCGTCCACGATTACAGGGACGTGCTGTTCGGCGGTCACGCTCCAGAGCCGGACGATCCTTTGCTGGGCGACTGCAAGCGAAAGATACGCGAGACGAATGCGCATCTGGGAATCGCTTCCGACGGTGACGCCGATCGTTTTGGGATTGTCGACCGGGACGGCACGTTTATCCAGCCGAATTATATTATTGCGCTGCTGTTCGACTATCTGGTGGAGACGCGGGGCTGGCGGAATGGCGTGGCGAAAAGCGTGGCCACGACGAACTGCATCAATGCGCTGGCGGAGCACTACAAAATCCAGCTTTATGAGACGCCGGTAGGATTCAAATACATTGGCGAATTGATCGACCGGGACAAGATTGCGATTGGCGGGGAAGAGAGCGCGGGGCTGACGATTCGCGGGCATGTTCCGGAGAAGGACGGGATAATTGCGGGACTGCTGGTGGCGGAAATGGTGGCGGTACGCGGCAAGTCGATTGGAGAGCAGTTGATGGAGCTTTTTGGCAAAGTGGGTTCCTATTATCCGGTACGGGAAAATTTCCACTTGACTCAAGAGGCCAAAGACAACTTCACTAAGAAATTGAAGACAGAGCCGCGCGAACTTGCCGGCCGCAAGGTTTCCTCTATTGTTCGCACGGATGGATTGAAACTTATTTTCGACGATGGTTCGTGGGTCTGCTATCGTCTTTCTGGAACGGAGCCTGTGGTCCGAGCCTACACCGAGGCCCGCACAAAGGAAGATTCAGAAAAATTAACCAAGGCAGCAAAACACTGGGTCATGGAATAAGCAGGACGTTTAACGAGAAATGATCGCGGGTATGCGTAGGTGAATATTGGAGCAAAAAAGAAAATGCAACGCTCGTTGATCGCCGGTGATGCGGACGCACAGGGGCAGCCAACGCCGCAGCCGGGCAGTCGAAGCGGCCGGTTCGCGACCCGCGCGCTGGGACTGCGCCGTAAAGCTGCGACGATATTGTTTGTAGCTTTGTCGGTATGTCTGGGTGTCTACGCGATTTTCGGTCACGATGGAATTGTTGCATACCAGCACAAGCAGCGGCAGGCGGAGCATCTGCACCAGCAAATTCTAAGTCTGCAGAAGCAGAACGAACATCTCGCGCTTCACGATCAGCGACTGAAAAACGATCGCGATACGATTGAGTATGAGGCCAGGGAGCAGATGCACTACACCCGCCCCGGCGAAGTGATTTACACCCTGCCGCAAGCGCCTGCGTCCGCACCGCACAAATAGAGCGACTTGAGCGAATGCATTTCTAGACGACTCCCGAGGAAAATTCGAGGTTTCAACC
>JBOGLY010000147.1:0-7337 GCA_050746425.1 Acidobacteriaceae bacterium | reverse complement strand
GATGGAAGTACTGCACCGGCTGACCGACCTGGGCAACACAACCCTGATCATCGAGCACAATCTGGATGTGATCCGCGGGGCCGACTGGATTGTGGACCTTGGCCCGGAGGGGGGCAAGGAAGGCGGCGAGATCGTCGCGGAAGGCACGCCGGCGCAAATCGCGGACAGTCCAAAATCGTATACCGGAAAGTTCCTCCGCCGTTATTTCCCGCAGGCAGGGTCGTTGGAGAAGCAACAGCAAAATGGCTTTGTCGCCCAAAAGAATGGTCGCGCCGGAGCACGGAAAAAGATAAAACTATAGAGACGTCCCAGATACATCGCACCATTGCCTGCATACCCAGAACGCCCAAACCATGAGTTGGAACTCCTATCCAGCGCCGGAAGACATGCCGCCTCCCGGCGACGATGCCGAGCAGCATCCTGCACCGCGCGCGGGCGATACTCCCACATTTTTGGAGATGGTTGCGTTCTTCACGCTGGCAGCAATCCTTATCACCATTATTCAGGCTGCCGCGGTCGCGCTCGCGTTACATCTGCATCTGTTTGGAACGATCAGCCTTCGCAGGCTGGCGCTGAATCCGAAATTCACGATTCCAACAATGGTCGTTTCGTATGGCATTATCGCGATTGCGACCGTTGCGCTTTATCGTCGAGTGTGGCCCAGCGGATTTCTGGCGGGAATCCATTGGAATTTTGCTCAACTGCGACGGTATGCGATCTGGCTGCCGGCGATTGGCATTGGCCTTGGAATCGCCATGCAATTGGTTTCAAATTTTCTGCCGGTACCGAAAGAAATGCCCGTCGATGCTTTTTTCCAGAACGCGGTGGATGCCTGGATGGTGGCGCTGTTCGGCGTGTTCATCGCGCCGGTCGCAGAGGAAATT
Organism: Acidobacteriaceae bacterium; assembly: GCA_050746425.1. Taxonomy (GTDB): domain Bacteria; phylum Acidobacteriota; class Terriglobia; order Terriglobales; family Acidobacteriaceae; genus JAKAAZ01. The sequence continues at coordinate 6,453 of JBOGLY010000147.1, read as the reverse complement.
GCCTTTCGCGGATTTCTTTATCCGGCGTTGCGTCCATGGACGGGACGGTTCCTCGGCGCGATATTGACCAGCATTCCGTTCGCGTTTCTGCACGCGCAGCAGGTCGCGCATGCGTGGGGGCCGTTGACGATGGTGTTTCTGGTCAGCATGGTGCTGGTGTGGATTCGCGAACGCACCGGATCGGTGGCATGCTCGGCGCTGGTACATGCCTGCTATAACTTTTCCATCTTCGCCGTCATTTTTTACGCCAGCGGCGGTTTCCAGCATCTGGAGCGACTCAAGGATTGAAGTAAATTTGCGGCACTCCTGTGGCTCCGTCGCCCTTCCTCTCGTCCTGACAGACAAGTAAGCAGCGGGGATAGCCTATCCGTCGCTACAAGGGACGAAGCAATCCGATCCACGGAGTTCTGGGTCTGCGAAATTCATGGGATCCGCGAAGGCTCGGAACGATTAGAGCCGCGCTTGCGAACCGCCAGCTTACGCTGGCTCGAGACAGCCCATTGCAATTCTCACCAAAGCAGCCAATTTGCATATCTTCATATTGGATAGCATGCGTTGTCCCGGCCCAGGCTCCAGTAAATTTGCGCGAAGCAGCACTGCGATGTTGTCTGCCTGGGCAACGCAATCCATCCGAAGCCCCGTTTCTCCAGCCGACAATGGCATGTGGGCCGGCGTGAGCTTATGCACGGAGGTCGACAGCGGGACTGCCAGAACCGTCGTTGCCCTTTCATGACGGTTCCGTGCGTCTGGCGACACAATAATCACCGGCCGTCTTCCCTTCTCCGGCGGATCGGTATGAAAGCTCGTCCACCATATCTCTCCTCGTAGCGGGAATCGCTGAGCGGTCATCAGAATTATCGCGTTCCGTTCGCAAGTTGCGTCTCAGCGAACGTTCCCCAACGACGCTCGTCCGCGATTTCTTCCTCGGTGAGGGAGTCGTAATACTCGCAATATGCGGATTCAATCGCGCGTTGTTGGCGAATCGCCATGAGTTCTCTCAGGAGCACGTCCAAGGTCTCCGACTCCGACCTGGTTCGGCGTTCTTTCCTCATGCTGCGAAGGAAAAGGTCCGACTCAGGGGAAATGCTGAAGCTCCTTTTAATCTTTCGACCTCGCCTTGGAATGGTAGTAGACATATTCGCACCATTGATAGTATACATGATCGTCGCATTGCGCGGAACATACGATTGGCGCGTTTCCAGACACATCCCCGGTGGATCGACTCGTCCCTTACTGTATCCTTTAATTTCTGGGAGAATCCCATTGTTTCTGCGTCTCGCCGTAGTTCTATTGTCCGCAACCTTTTTGTCCACACAAGCCACGTTGTTGTCCGCGCAAGCCACTACACCCGCGAGCACTGTTGCTTCGACAGTGATGCTCGGCTTTCATGATGCTGCGGCGCAGATCAAGCTGGACAAGGAATTTTTGCAGGTCCCCAGCGCCGCGCTCGCTGGCGAGGAACTGAAAATCCTGACCGCCGTGCCGCACATTGCAGGATCAAAAGAAGACTACGCGACCGCGCAGTATGTGGCGCAGAAGTTCCGCGAGGCCGGCCTGGAGACGAAAATCGTTCCCTACCGCGTCATGATGAACTACCCCAAAAAAATTCAAGTTACCGCCTTCGACGCAAACGGAAAACAGATCATGTCCGGGCCGACGCCGGAGCATGTCAGCGACGACCCTTTTCAGGATGACAAGCGCATCGTGACCGCGTTCAATGCGTATTCTCCATCGGGAGATGTGACCGCCGAAGTTGTGTACGCCAACTACGGCACACCGCAGGATTTTGCCGAGCTTGCAGCCAAGCACATCAGCGTGCGAGGCAAGATTGTCATCGCGCGTTATGGCAAGAATTTTCGTGGGGTAAAGGCATACCTGGCCCAGCAACACGGAGCAGCCGGCCTCATCATTTATTCCGACCCCGCCGACGATGGCTACTTTCAGGGAGATATTTATCCGGATGGGCCGTATCGCCCGGAAACTGGCGTGCAACGCGGGTCGATTCAGTACCTTTTTAAATATCCTGGAGATCCCACGACGCCTGGCTTTGCATCGACTCTCGATCTTCCCGCAAACAAACGAGTCCCGCTAGCCGACGCCGCGAACCAGCCGAAAATTCCTTCAACGCCGTTGTCGTATGGCGACGCCGCGCCGATTCTGAAAGCGCTGGGCGGTCCGGAATCTCCTCGTTCCTGGCAGGGCGCGCTACCGTTCACTTACCACATGGGTCCGGGCCCGGTGAAGGTCCACCTGCTGCTGCGGCAGGATTACGCGCTCCGCACAATCTGGGATGTCATTGGGAAAATCCCCGGCACAGTGTATCCGCGTGAATCGGTCATTGTCGGAAACCATCGCGACGCATGGGTGTTCGGTGCGGTCGATCCCGGCAGCGGCACTGCAGCGATGCTCGAAGCGGCGCATGGAATGGGAGTTCTGCTGAAAAGCGGTTGGAAGCCAAAGCGCACGATTGTTTTCGCCAGTTGGGATGGCGAAGAGGAAGGACTGCTCGGCTCAACCGAATGGGCCGAAGCACACGCCGCGCAATTGGCGCACGCGGTTGCATATTTCAATATTGATGTGGGCGTCTCCGGCCCCAATTTCGATGCGCAGGCGGTTCCGTCGCTGAAATCGTTTGTCATTGACATCGCAAAAGATGTGCCCAGCCCACTGGGCGGCACTGTGTACGATGCGTGGCTTGAAAACCAGCAGACGTCTGAAAAAAGCCGCAGCCACGATGAGCATATGGACCGAGGACAGCAAAGCTCATCATTGATCGAAGGAATTCGCATGGGAGACCTCGGCAGCGGTTCCGATTACACTCCGTTTCTGCAGCACCTTGGCGTCCCCTCGACCGATATAGCTTCCAACGGTCCGTACTGCGTGTATCACTCTGCCTTCGACGATTACGCCTGGTTCACAAAATTCGCCGACCCGAATTTTGTTTATCTGCAACAGCAGGCCCGTGTTCTGGGACTTGAAGCACTGCACATGGCCGACGCTGACCTGCCGCCGTATAACTACGCGGACTATGGCAGCGAGATTCTCGGCTATTTGAAAACCGCGCAGCAAAAAGCGTCCGCGGACGGAATGTCGAACCTCAATTTCGCGCCAGCAATCGTTGCCGCGCAGAGCTTCCACGACGCGGGTGAGCGCGCATTGACAGTTGAGCGCGACCCCGCCGGCCCGTTGCCGCAGGAAAATCGCATTCTCCGCAACACGGAAGAAGACCTGCTCTCGCAACGCGGGCTGCCCGGACGCCCGTGGTACAAACACACCGTCTACGCTCCTGGGGAGTACACCGGCTATGCCGCCGTCGTCATTCCAGGCGTGAATGAAGCCATCGATGCAAAGAACGCTGCCCGTGCCAGCCACCAGCTAGAAATCCTGACCCACGCTTTGGACCGTGCCGCCGCGACATTGAACCAGATGCATATGCCAATCCCGCCGCAGATGCCATAATGCCAATATGGAGATTGGAGAGTTTCTCCGAAAAAAAGTCCTCTCAGTGCAGGATTATTCTGTGCTGGCATGGGCCGCTCTCACGAACATTTTTCGTCGCCCATTTTATTGGGTAGACCTCTACACGCAAGCGGATTTGATTGGCGTCGGTTCCGTGCCCATCGTCATCCTCACCGGCTTTTTTACCGGAGGCGTGCTGGCGTTGAACTCGGCCACGACGCTGGCTCAGTTTGGCGCGAAGGCTGTCACGGGCGAGTTGGTCAGCCTCTCCATGGTCAAGGAGCTCGGCCCGGTGCTGACTGGTCTGATGGTCTCCGGCCGCAACGCTTCCGGCATGGCGAGCGAACTCGGGTCCATGCAGGTGACCGAACAGATTGACGCGATGCGCGCGCTTGGCACCGACCCGCTGAAAAAACTGGTGACGCCGCGAGTGCTTTCCACCATCATCATGCTGGTGTTTCTCACCATTATTTCCGATGGCCTGGGCACGCTGGGCGGCGGCTGGATCGCGAGCACCATGGGCATCGACATCTCGCAATATTTCCACATGGCGTATCAGTCGCTTCAATATCCAGATGTACTGGAGGGCCTGATCAAGCCGCTGATCTTTGGCTTCATCATCTCGACCGTGGGCTGTTATTTCGGCATGTCAACGCGCGGCGGAACGCAAGGCGTAGGTCGTTCCACCACGCAGGCGGTCGTGGTCAGCTCGGTGCTGATCATCTTTACCGATTTTCTGATCAGTCAGTTGACCATTGGAATTTTTGGACGCTGAAGCGAATCTGGACTGCAAGCAATGTCAACCACGGAAATTATTCCATTCTCGAACGAGACGATCGGCGATCCCACGCAGCCCGTAGTCGCCTTCGACCATGTCTCGATCGGATTCGACGGACACTCCGTTTTGCTGGACCTTAGTTTTCAGGCGCGTTCCGGTGAAATGGTCATCATCCTTGGGCCTGCTGGAGGCGGAAAGAGCATTCTGCTCAAGGTGGCCAACGGATTGATTCCTCCCGACGGCGGACGTGTCCTGCTGTTGGGCCAGGACATAAACAAGCTTTCTCAGGATGAACTGTTCGCCTTTCGCAGCTACGTTGGCATGGTCTTTCAGGAGAGCGCGCTGTTCGATTCGCTTTCCGTGCGCGACAATGTTTCCTATCGCCTGCAGGAGCAGCACGACAGCGAAGAAGACATCGACCGGCGCGTTCGCGAATGCCTGCGCTTTGTAGAGCTTGAAGAGGCGATCGACAAATTTCCCGATGAGCTTTCTGGCGGCATGAAGCGCCGCGTCGCCATTGCACGCGCCATCATTACGCAGCCGAAGCTGCTGCTTTACGACTCGCCTACCGGCGGTCTGGACCCGATTACTTCGTCCACAATTATTGAGCTGATTATGAAGCAACGCGACGTGTATGAGAGTACCGCATTGCTGGTCACCCATCGTCTGCAGGATGCTTTCACGCTGGCCACGCATCGCTACGACCAGAAAACAAATCGCATGGAGCGCATTGAGAACAATGGCATCGACCCCAATACAACGCTGATGATTTTGAAGGGCGGCCGCATCGCCTTCAGCGGCTCTCTGGTCGATCTGCTGCGCTCCAAAGACCCATATATTCAGGAATATTTAGCGTAGTTTTCCCGCCTTGTACCGATCTCATTTTCATTTCTCATAATTACCAGCCCGCCTGGCTCATCCGTTTCAGGATGATCTCGCTGTAGCGAGTCATGCGCTCGGGTCGTCGCTTCAGTGGAGCCGGCAAAATCGCGGCAAGCCGTGCCGCCTGGTCCCGGCCGATATTCCGCGCCGAGATTCCGTAGTGATACCGGCACGCCGCCTCCGCGCCATATACGCCCGGGCCCCATTCCACCACGTTCAGGTAAAGCTCTAGAATTCTTCGCTTCCCCAGCACGAGTTCCGCGACCGGTACCAGCGTGGCCACCGCGCCCTTGCGGAGGATCGAGCGGCCCGTTCCGAAGAATAGGTTTTTAACCAACTGCTGCGTAATCGTCGAAGCCCCGCGAATGCGACCGCCTTTTACATCCGCTTCGGCATCAATTTGCACCTGATGCCAATCGAATCCATGATGCAAATAGAAGCGCGCGTCTTCCGCGGAGATGACAGCATGCTGCAAATTGGGTGAGATGTGGCTCAGCGGAATGAACTCGTAGCGTTCGCGATAAGGTCGGTGATGGATCCAGGCCTGCATTCGGCGCTCAATATGCACCGCAGTTGTTGGCGGATCGATCCACCGCGCGGCCACCAGCAGCAGTGCCGCCAGCAACCACAAAAGCGCCAGAACAAGGCCAAGCCGTCGAGCAAAGGAGCTGAGGAAGCCCTTCCGAAGCGCGGCCTTCGGAGGGGTGGATGGCTTTGTGGTCACAATTCAGAATAATAGAGCGGATTCCCGCTATGCGCTCTTAAGCGAGGCCATGTCGATGGAGAAGCGGTACTTCACATCGGACTTCAGCATCCGTTCATAGGCTTCGTTCACTTTCTGGATGGGAATGACTTCGACATCGGAGACGATATTGTGCGCGCCGCAGAAGTCGAGCATCTCCTGAGTTTCTGCGATGCCGCCAATGGCGGAGCCGGAAAGGCTGCGACGGCCCGTGATGAGATTGAAGGCCGGAATTTCGAAAGGCTTGCTTGGCGCGCCGACCAGCGTCAGATTGCCGTCGCGGCGGAGCAGGTTGATATACATGTTGATGTCGTGATCGGCGGAGACGGCATCGAGAATGAAGTCGAAACTGCGGGCGTGCCTGGCAACCTCGTCGGCGTCACGAGAGACGACAACCTCATCCGCTCCGAGGCGAAGCGCGTCGTCCTTTTTGTTGGGTGAGGTGGTGAAAACAACCACGTGCGCGCCCAGGGCGTGCGCAAATTTCACTCCCATGTGGCCGAGCCCGCCTAGCCCGACGATTCCAACTTTCTTACCCTTTTTGACTCCCCAGTGGCGCAGCGGCGAAAAGGTCGTGATGCCGGCGCAGAGC
>JBOGLY010000146.1:0-7404 GCA_050746425.1 Acidobacteriaceae bacterium | reverse complement strand
GATATGCCCAATGCATGCGCCGGTTGAGACTCCGCTGAAGCGCGCGTCCGTGAGGACTGCCACATGTTTGCAGAAGGGAAGGCTCGTGAGTGCAGACGTGATCTGATAGATTTCCTGCATGCCCGCGCCCGCCGGGCCTCCGCAGATAAGAACGACGACATCGCCGTGCGAAATCTCGCCACGCTTGATAGCGCTGATGGCAGCGGCCTCCGTTATAAACACACGCGCCGGCCCAACATGCCGGTAGATGTTCTGTTCGTCAATCAGCGACGGTTCGATCGCCGTGCTCTTGATGACGGAGCCTTCCGGGGCAAGGTTCCCCGATGGAAAACACACAGTTGCGCTGAGGCCGCGAGTTTTCGCTCTGTCGGGAGAAAGAATCACCTCGTCGGCGTCGACTCGATCAAGCGCCAATAGCCGCTCCTTCATCTGAAGGCGCCGCTCGCTTCGCTCCCACCAATTGAGGTTCTCGGCCAGCGTCTCTCCCGTTGCCGTTTGCACGCTTGTGTCAAGCAGGCCCGCATTGCGCAGATGCAGCATGACCTCAGGCACGCCGCCTGCGAGGAAGACCTGCACGGTCGCAAAACCTTTCGGCCCATTCGGCAGCGCATCGACAAGCCGCGGAACCAGACAGTTCACTTCATGCCACTCCTGTGCCGAAGGTCGCTTGAGCCCCGCGGCGTGCGCAATTGCGGGAATGTGCAGTATCAGGTTCGTTGAACCTCCAAAAGCAGCGTGAACCACCATCGCGTTCCGGATCGCCGCATCGGTAAGAATATCGTGCGTGCCAATTCTCAGTTGTGCCATGCGCAGTATCGCGAGAGCAGAGCGTTTGGCAGCATCCAGCCATACGGTCTGGCCAGAGGGAGCCAGTGCAGAGTGCGGTAGAGACATACCGAGCGCCTCAGCGACAACCTGCGAGGTCGCTGCTGTCCCTAGAAACTGGCATCCGCCCCCTGGCGATGCACAGGCCTTGCAACCTATCTCCGCGGCATACTCCAGCGTGATCTGTCCCTGCGCATAACGCGCGCCGATTGTCTGAGCCTTTCCTGCGTCCTCTCCTTCCTCCGGTAACAAGGTGACTCCACCCGGAATGAGAACACTTGGATACGCTCCTGAGGAGGCGAGCGCCATCATCATCGCGGGTAAGCCTTTGTCGCAAGTCGCAATGCCGATCACGCCCTTGCGTGTTGGCAAGGAGCGCATCAGGCGGCGCAGTACCATTGCGGCATCGTTGCGATAGGGAAGCGAGTCGAGCATTCCTTCCGTGCCCTGCGTGCGACCGTCGCACGGGTCGGTGCATGCTCCTGCAAATGGAATAGCGCGACGGTCGCGCAGTTCTCTTGCTGCCTCCGCGACCAGGAGCCCAACTTCCCAGTGTCCGGTGTGAAGACCCAGAGCGATGGGAGTTCCGCCCTGCGCTCTGACACCTCCATGCGTGCTCAGAATCAGGAACTCCGGATCCAACAGACGGCCCGGCTCCCAACCCATACCGGAGTTCTGGCTCAATCCAAACAGATTTCCGGAAGGCTGATTGAGAAGCATGGCAGGGGTAAAGGGCAGCGTTCCGCTCGGCCCCGGGGCATGCGTCGATAACTCACGAAAGATGGTGTCGTCGCTTTCGAGAACCTGCGCCGCCGTTAGTTTGCCCATACCCTCATCTTCTCCGGTCATGATTCATTCTCTCGTGCCGCATCGTTTCTCTGATAGGCCCTGTTCATTGAGCAGCAGCATGAGTGCGGCAGAGCAAACCAACGCCCCAGCCATCAGCAAATATCCGGCACGCGCGTTGCCTGTAACGGTCTGTAGCCATCCGACGAGGTAACTGCCGATAAAGGCTCCCAACGCTCCGGCGCTGTTGATGAAGGCCAGAACCTCAGCAGTGGATGAGCGAGAGACACGTTCCGGCACGATTGCAAAAAACGGCCCGTACGGAGCGTACATGCAGGCCCCTGCGACGATCAACCCAACAAATGCCAGGGGGAAGCTGGAGGGTGCGAATAGAAACGAACACCAGAGGGCAATTCCGGCGATTAACAGAAACGGCCACACCATGCTTTTGCGCTTCATCGATTTATCTGACCGGTGGGCTGCAACCAGCATCAGCAAAACAGCAGCCACATACGGTATGGCTGAAAACAAACCCGTTGCGCCCATAGACAAGGCCGCTCCACGGCGCACAATCGTCGGCAGCCAGAGTATGAATCCATAAATGCCCAGGCTCCAGCAAAAATAGACGGCAGAGAGCAGGAGGACATCGCCCCGCATCAAAACCGCTTTGATCGCTCCTTCCGGGGTAAATGCAAGCTGCTCCGCATCCAGATGGTTTTGCAGCCAGGTGGTCGCTTCGGGAGACATCCACTTTGCCTCCGCTGGAGAATCACGCGCGACCAATATCCAGACCACAGCCCAGAGCACTGCGGGAATCCCCTCATAGATAAAGGCGCGCTGCCAGCCTACGGCCTCCATCAGATATCCGGTAATCACAGACATCCAAAGCACCGTAACTGGATTGGCCGCGATCAGCAGCGTGTTGGCGCGTGAGCGTTCCGCCTTTGTGAACCATCGTGTCAGCAGCAAAAGCATTGCGGGAATGATGCAGCTTTCCGCAACGCCCAGCAAAAACCGGTCCAGTGCCAGGATCCAGAACACACGGATGACGCCCGTAAGCGCGGCGAGGACGCCCCACACACCCAGCGCCACAAAGATGAGCCGCACAGGACTGCGCTTGCCCACCAGTATGATTCCAGGCACTTGAAAGAAGAAGTAGCCCAGAAAAAACAGCGCACTTAAAAGCGCATTTTGTTGGCCGGTGATATGCAGCGTGGAGGCAAGCCCGGCTGCCGCTCCCAGCCCATAATTCACCCGGTCCACGTATGCGAGGCTGTAGGCGATAAAGACCGCCGGCAGCAGATACCACCAGCGCCGCCGAAGCTCGTAGACAGCGGCTCCCGATGCGCACACGGTGGAGGACGTTCCTGCGCTGGCTTCGCTCGGAGGGCCCGAATTCGTCGTCATTCCTCGCCCTCGCGATTGTAACAACAGAAGTCTCAATCTTGGCGCCACGAGACGGAATGCTTGGCAAATTCTGCACCGATATATCAGAGGGAGAAACTGGACAAAAGGAGCTGGAGAATTGGCAAGAAATATCTATAGAGCCTGAAGAGATCGTGAATCTGCTGCGGCAAGTGGAAGTGGCCGGTGCAAACGGAAAGTGCACCTCTGTATACAGCTAAAGCTAGGTTGCGCGGCATCGCGCACATCTCGGCGGTGACGATCGCGGCTGAGTTAGGCCAGGTCTCTCGCTTTGCAGGTACTCGAGAGCTGATGGGTTACTGCGGCGCTGTGCCGAGTGAGAACTCCAGTGGCAAGCGGACTCGACGAGGCGTCATTACGAAGACGGGCAACGCTCACCTGAGACGGATCATCATCGAAGCAGCATGGAACTATCATCGTCCACCCGCCATCTGGGTTGGGATGAAGAGGGAGTTGTTGTACAGATTGTCCCCTGGCATCCATGTGCGGATGTCGGCGCCTGTAATCATGATGGTGCTGGTTTCCTTGTTGCTCAAGCGCAATGCCAGCGGAAATCTTCGATAGCAGGGTGCATCCCCGTCATTTTCCCACCAGGAAGTAGATGCAATTTTCCTGTTCGGGCCAATCACTGCCGGATAAGTAAACCGTCGCAACGCGAAGCGGTATTCCGGTGCGGGTTCTTAGCGATTCAGAGGTTCATGATTGGCTTGCAGCGTTTCCCCATCGAACTGAAGAGGACGTACAGTTCGACGCAAGGGGACTCTTCTTTTCCGGCCCCGAAACAAGCTGCATCGATCTTGAATATCCAATAAAACTCGAACAACTTCCTTTTTTCGCTCGTTATCTGGCAACCATCGGGTATGAAAATCATGACTTCCAGGGCGCTTTGGTTTGGTTTACCGACTGGGGAGTATGGAATTTAGCGGAGGAGAGCGTCGGATATCGACTCGTCGAAGCAGTACATACGGCAGCCGGTCAACCAAAAGCATTTGAAGCTGCCCCTGGCCATCGATTCCGTGCAGATGAGTTGAATGAAACAGTCGGGATGCTCCTCCTACCTATGATTTTTTGCTGGGACGCAGTGTACTTACCAAGCTGGTCCTACGGAACAGAACAGTTCTTTCTCCATGTGAGCCATGATTCATACGTCACCGTCGTGACCCGCACGAAGGATTTTTACGAGAGAATTTTTAGCCTTCTAGAAGAACTTGACATGCAGCCGAAATCCGGTCACGAACTAAGCGTGAAGCGCTTCTGCCGCATTTCCTGACCTCACCAGTAATCCCCAGACGCAGCTCGAGTCAGCCGGGTCGACCGTGGATTTCAGGACATGAAACTCCCGTTTCTTGGTGGCTATCTGGCTGTTCATTTTCGATAGACAACGCTTCCCTAGGGGCGTACATTAGCGCAATCCGGGCCCTTCCCCAGCGTCCCCCTCCAAATTTCGATTTGTACCAAGGAGGATGTATGAAGGTATACAAATGCGGCGTTCTCGGCCTGATTCTGCTATTGCCCGCGGCAGCGCTGGGCGATTTTCAGTATCAGGAAACCACGCAAATCACCGGCGGCTCGATACTGAGCATGATGAAGTTTGCATCGCACTTCAGCAAGCAGGCAAGCCAGGCCAATCAGCCGATCGTCTCCGCCGTGTATGTGCAAGGGAACCGCATGGCGCGCGTGAACCCGGACACGATCGAGATCATCGATCTGGATAAAGAGACGATTACAAACGTCGACCTGCACAAGCATACGTACACGCAGATGACTTTCGAGCAGATGCGTCAGGCGATGCAGCAGGGGATGCAGGCGGCGCAGGCGAGCATGGCGCAGCAGAAGGCGGCCGCGCCGCAGCAGCAACCGCAGGTTCCAGACAACGTGAAGCTAAACTTCAAAGTGAATGTCCGCAACACCGGCGCCAGCAAGCAGGTGAGCGGGCTGAATGCCAGCGAGGCGATTCTGACAATGCAGTTGGAAGGGACTGACACGACGACGGGACAGCAGGGCGCATTCGCGATTACCAGCGATATGTGGATGGCGGCGGACGTACCCGGCTATGAGGAGATGAAAGAATTCAACCGCAAAATGGCGGAAAAAATGGGAGACCTATTCGACAGCACCGGAATGATGTCTCAATTGCGGGCGATGCAACCGGCGGCGGGGCAGGGAATGTCGAACCTGATCAAGGAGTCCTCGAAACTGAAGGGGATTCCGGTCGAACAAGTGGTCCGCATGGGAGCGACGACGAACGGGCAGCCTCTGCCGGCCGCGAGCGAATCGCCGTTGCCGCAGTCGAACGGGCCGGAGATGCCCTCCGCGACAGATGTGGCCCAGCAACAAGGGAACGACATGGCAACCTCAACCGCAAACAATGCCATATCGAACAAGCTCAGCAGGATGGGCATCAGCGGGTTTGGCGGATTCCATGGCTTCGGGCACAAGAAGCAGCAGGCTCCGCCGCCGGACAATTCGGCGACCACGCAACAGGCGCAGGCGCCGACCGCAACGGTGATGATGGAAGTGACCACGGAAATGTCGGGGTTCTCGTCGGCGTCGATCAGCGCGGATAAATTCAGTATTCCGGCGGGGTATCAACTCGTGGCGTCGCCGCTATTGCAACAGGCGGGGAAGTAGTGCGACGCGTTCGAACTTGCGCACTGCGCTAGATGCGCGCAGCGTTGTGAATTGCCAGCAGGGTTTCCAGCAGCGGTTTTAGGTGCTTCAGGTCTAGCGCGTTGGCTCCGTCGGATTTTGCGCTGGCGGGATCATTGTGGACCTCAAGGAAAATTCCGTCGACGCCCGCGGCCACGGCGGCCCGCATCAGAACGGGGATAAATTCCGGCTGGCCTCCGCTGACGCCGTTTTGCGCGGAGGGCGTCTGAACGGAGTGCGTTCCGTCGAACACGACCGGCGCGTAGTTTCGCATGATTGCGAGCGAGCGCATGTCGACAACCAGATTGTTATAGCCGAAGCTGGAGCCGCGTTCGGTCAAAAAAACGCGCGCATTGTCGCTGGTCGAGTGAATTTTTTCGACTGCATGCCGCATGTCCCACGGCGCGACGAACTGCCCTTTTTTCACGTTCACCGCGCGACCCGTCCGCGCGGCGGCAACCAGCAGATCAGTCTGGCGGCACAGAAATGCGGGAATCTGCAGCACATCGACATCCTCGGCGACACGCTCGCAGTCGTGGGCGTCGTGCACATCCGTTAAGACGGGAAGGCCAGTTGCCTGCGCCAGGCGGCGCAGGATTTGGCAACCTTCTTCCAGGCCTGGCCCGCGAAAGCTTTTGACGGAGGTGCGGTTCGCCTTGTCGTAGCTGGCCTTGAAAATGCAGGGGACGCCGAGATCGCCCGCAACGCGCTGGACGGCATCGGCCATGGAGCGAACATGTAATTCGCTCTCAATGACACACGGGCCGGCGATTAGAAACAGCTTGCCGGAACCAACCTGCACATTTCCAATTTCAAACTCACGATGTTCTTTGTTGTCCACGGATTTATAAGAACACACTACGAGGCGGTTGTGGATTTCTCGCGCGAGATTTATATGACGCTGACCTGCTGAAAGCCAAGCCCGAGCAGCATAGAAGTTAATGTAGCGCGAGCATTCTTTGTGGCTGTGGTCAGAATGCCGTCCGCCAGCGCCGCCTGCTGGAGTTGTTGCTGCGCCTGCGCCCGAACCTGACTTTCAAGATTGGGGTCTTCGGGAACCAGCAGGCCGGTGGTGCGAGAATAGACGCGCGTTTTTGAGTTGTCGAGCGCAGCGACAAATATCTGCGCGGGCGGCAGATTCACCTGGATCGCGCGTCCCAGAATGTGCACGTCGTTGGTGGTAAGTTGGCCAAGATCGATTCCAGCAATCACATTTCCGTGAACAACCAGCAGCAATTTGTCGCCCGCAAGGAATTGCGGCAATATCGAACTCTCGCGATCGCCTTCTACTATTTTGTCGAGCGAGTAATTAACGGTTTCCAGACGTTGCAGGCGCTGAATTTTATTGACCACCGTGGGTACGGAAGTATCGATGGACAAGCTTCTGCCTGTCGCCACTGCCGCCATGCGGTCCCAGATTCCCGTTTTCGCCTCGTGAGTAAAGACGGCAAAGGCAATCAGGCCCAACAGAATTCCCAGCAGCAAGGCCGGGAACCTGCTTTTTCTGGGCTCGGCTTCACCGAAAAGCGTCGTGGTTCTCATGTGCGTTTCAGTTGGATGCTCGTTTAGCGAAGCGCGAGGCCGGAAATAAGAAATATCGCGAGCGGCCTAGATGACAACCGTTTCGCGGTATTCGCCGAAGACGTTTCGCAGCGTCCCGGCGATTTCGCCAACTGTGGCATAGCTTTCAACGGCTTGCAGGATGGCAGGCATCAGATT
>JBOGLY010000145.1:0-7446 GCA_050746425.1 Acidobacteriaceae bacterium | reverse complement strand
TCCAAAGAGACTGCGTGAAACATGCGGATCACTCCATTGGGGCGATACCCGCAATCGATCCGCAGCGGATCGCCCGGCCGCGTATACATCGCCGCCTGGATTCGCTTCCGCATCGCATTCCATACTCCGACTGCCTCGAATTGCCGCCGGATCGCGGTAGAAATAGCCTGTCGCCCGCTGGCCCTCCGCGCCTCTCGTTGCTTCCGGCTTTCGATGTACATCCGACTCAACTGATCAATTTCCGCCGGAATTGAATCAGCCAGGCACGCTTTCGGGTCGGTGATTTGCAGCAGGTTCGAGAAGCTCTCCTCCAGCGCCTTCATCATCGACGCGGTCTCAGTCGCGCCGCTCGAAAAACGCTCGCGCACTTCGTACTCCAACGCTTCCAGCATTCCCGTATCGGCTTCCGGATCGACGCATCGCACTCGCGTCCAATCCCGGGTAAATTGCACGCGCGTCGTTTCCGGATGGCCCGCTTCGCGCAGCACGACGCCAATATTGACGAACTCGTTCTTCACTGCATCCGGGACATATCGGACCAGAAAGAATTCGCATTGCATGCGCTCACCGTTCATGGATGTTTTCACCGTTCATGCATGCGCTCACCGTTTTCGTCAGCTTCGCGTACCTTCCGTTCGCACACCCTTATTGACCGCTCGAACCGTCAACTCAGCCTTCCCTATTCTCTACCTTTTCCGTTCCCCGAACTGTCCACCGCCATCCCCGCTCTCCATCCCCGCCCATTTTGGAAATGGCTCCCGGCCACTCTCCCGAAACTGCACAATCAAATCCCGCACTCGTTCCCGCCGCGCCAGCAGACCCACCGTCAACCGTTCCATCTCCCGCAGATCGCCGCCATACCAGATTGGAGGAACTGTCTCGGCAATCAACCACACCGCATCCGGCTCCATCGTTTCGATGCGACCCAACCATGGCTCGAAACTGTCCCAGTCCGACACCTCGGCGTACACGCGGTTTCGACCGTAGACTCCCCGTAATGGCGCATCGGGAAAACTCCATTCGCCAGCATGAAAACAATATCCCTGGTCGACAAAATTTGCTGTATATCGCTTTTCCCTCGGCTTTCGATGAAACACAGCCTGGCGCCCATTGCTGTTGCAGGTCCACTTGTCCAATGCCAGCATCCCGGCGAACTCGGAAAGGTTGCGCACCTCACCCAATTGCTCTTCCGGCAGATAGTCGACGACTTGACCCGGCATCAGTCCTCCGACATAGCGGGAACCAAATTGCAGCCCAGCCCGACAGCGCTCTTGCCGATGCCCGTTGTCCATATAGAGTTCTGGTGTGTTTTCGGTCAGCCAGTCGCTGACTTCCACCACCTCTGTTGCCGGAACGGAAAGTCCGACCGCTTCGGCCAGTCGAGTTGCAAATAGCTCATTCGCCAGGACCCGCAAATGCTGTGGATTGTTCTGAAACTTGACCACATATAGATGACCGTCCGAACCTAGCATCAAATGGCTCTGTGCTCCGCCTCGCATTCGCCGGATTTGCTGGACCGCCGTAACTGCCACCCGATGCTTCGCTCCTTCAATTCCCTGAGATGGCCGGCCAAAAGATGCGCCCGCTCCCGAATTGTAACCCGAAGAGAACCTGGGCCAACTCACCATCGGAAAGTCTCCTGTACGCCGCGAAATGCGGGGCCCCAGAGCCTGCCTAAAGCGAGGTCGCCGCAGCGACTGAGTCGAACGGGTCTCGATTTTGAGATATTGGATTGTCCAGCCCTCCCGACGCGTTGGATGAAATCACGCGCTGAAAGCCCTCTGCCTCTCGCCCAGTTCTGCCCTCACCTGCAACGCCATTGCCATCGCCATCACGCAATCGTCGTGCGCTCCTGCCGCGGCTCCGGTGCGTCCGCCTCTCTGTCTCACAAATGTTCGACACTCCGACAGCAGGCGCGAACTGGAGAAAATCTCAGGCGCGGTTGTGAGAGCCACCCCCAGCCCCGCAAGCATCGCCGAGCGAGACACTGCCGTGGTCAACCAACCTGCCTGCCCTCGCTGTTCGTAGATTGCCGGGTAACGTTCGATCGCGCTCAAGTACACTAGCACAGCCAGACCGTGGTTGTTTCGCTCGATCACAAGCAGCGCCCGGTTATACTCGATTGCCAACTCCGCGCACTGCCTCGCCAATTCCATCGGCCCCAAATGAGATCGCAACTCTGCGCACTGTAATCCTGAACGCTGCTCAATCACCTGGATTGCTGTATAGTCTCCATCCGTCCCGCCTCCCGCCGGATCGACGCTAACTACATAATTCCGTCCCGGCTGCGGCGGATACCATATCCATAACTTCCCATTGCATCGCTTCACCTGCGCATCATGCACCTGCCGAGCGCGCCTGCCAATAGAGTCCAGATCAAATACACAGTCGCCGCTTGCCAGGAAACAGCGCTCTGGATCTTCCGCATATTCCTGCGCCGTCATCTGACGAAAATCCCAATGTAATTGTCGTCGAAAGCCTATCTGTTCCGGTAGCAGTCCGTTCTTTTCCGCCAAAGCGCGCTCTTCCGCAGTCCATTCCTTCTCCTCAATGGCAGGCCCCCTGTAAGCTGCTTCCATCCACCACGGAAAAAAATGCCGGACCATACCTGTTTCTTCGGCGCGTTGCCATTGGTCGTAGAAATAACCGTGCGCTCCATTCGGCGTCGATTCCAGCACCAGCTCCCCATTCGGCGCTAACGCTGCGCCAAGGCTCGCCATCGTTTCCAATGCGTTCCCGCTCCATCTCGCTGTTTCCGAGTAATGCAGGTTCTGAATGGTCATGCCGCGCCCGGCGTTTCCATCTGCCGCGCTCTCCACCCGATACTCGCTGTCCAGTTCAGGAAACAGAATTTGCCTCGTGTTCACTCGCGACGTCCGCAATACTCCCTTTCGAAGTCCCGCCGGCAAATGCTCATGAAATCGATGAACAATCCGGAAAATTTGTTCCGCCGCTTCCTGGTTGTGTGCCACTTCGACCGTGAGGGTACCCGGTTGCGTAATCGTCTTCAAAAACAAGCGCCCAGCGATCCACGTGCTGATGCCCATCTGACGCGCCTTCAAAACAATGTTTTGCCGACCCCGCCGTCGTTCATACGCCTTCTGCACCGCATTCGCTTCCAACGGAACGATCTTTCCGCTGCGGTCGCGCACCCTCAGCAGCGTACGCGCCAGCCACAACCCGAAAGCGCCGCCGTCCAAGTCAGGTGAGCGGAAATCCAATCGCTCTCCCAACCACAACAGACGCTCCCGATCCGTTCGCCCCAAGAAACAGAAAGATCTCTCCTCTTGCTCGGAAATTGACTTTTCCATTCGTTTTCCAGAAAACAGTGATCAGGCCCCGGAGCTTATGGATTTCGGTGCCCCAGAGCCTGCCCTGAGCGGGCCGGAGGCGAGTCGAATGGGTCTCGATTTTTAGACCTCGGCTCTCCAGTTCTCAGCGCGAAATCAGGCAGCCGCAGACCCGGAATGCGCGGGATTCCTCATCGCGCAGATGGGAGTTACAGTCGGATCCACCCATAGGTCTTCCGGAGTTGGATAGTTCGGGCCTGGCCGTCGAAGCGGGTACGGAGTAGCCAGACTCATAAAGTACTGCAGTCCGGAGCAATAGTATTCCCGCTGAGGTATTTCAATCGGCAATGCATGGATCAACTTATGAGCTGCAATCGTCACTTCCTGGCGCCAGTCGTAAGCATCCTCTAAAACGCTAAAACCTGCGTTCAGCGCTGCCGTTTTGTCCGAACTGGTCAGTATCGGCCGCCGGGCCATCACCAGGTCCCCATCGTAGCCGTCTACGTAATCCGATAACTTACCCACATGCACGCCACGATTGAAGGTCGCTTCAATAGTCAGCCACTGTGTCGCCGCCCCGGGCAGCCATGCCATCAGCACATGCGAGAAAGGCGATCGGGTAATCCGCTCAATTCCCTTGCTCATTGGCTCCTGACCACAACAGAAAACTAAGTCCCCCCATTGCAGATTTTGATAAAAACTCGATTTATCCACTGGCTCGATACCAGAACTGTCCACGTTACTAATGTGTGTCGCCATCGCTTCCCTCGTTTGCCTTCAGATCCGCTTCCACAGGCATGAATTGTCATGGCTCAATGGAGTTGCAGAAAAGAGAGGCCGTTTCGCCGGACAGTGACGTCGGCTACATTGCGCCATTCAGTGCGGCGGCCAGGGCTATGCAACCTACAATCGCAAGCACGCCAAAAATGACCGCGCCCCATACTTCCATATGGTTATCCAGGTAATCGTAAATGTGCGCCATCTCATCTCTCTCGAATTTAGTGCGTATTATCACTGGGGTAGACCCCGGACTTTAGTCCGGTGGATGAGACGCCGTTGCAAAACGCCTTTAGACGCTGCGATTGTAACCTTCCAGATTTTTCCTGGAACTCGTCTCGCGATCGCGCTGGCGCGTAGCATGAACGCGCCCGAGAATTGGTCAACCGACCGGTTGCGCGGCGCTCAACGCCGTCAGTCCAGAAGTCGGCAAACTGCTGAAGCTTGTCGCCCCGCTCACCAACGCCGTCAGCTCAGACTGGCCGGCTGTCACGCCAATTCCTGCAAGAATCTGGATCAATGCCGCTCCGGTGATTGTGACCACTTCCGCCACCTTTTGCGCGTAGGAGACAGTGCTTCCCAAAGCTTGGTACTTCGCCTCCGTCGTCAACATTACGTTCTTGATCAGCGCAGTCGCGGCATTTTCCGCAGCGGCAAACTGCGGCGGTAGAAGCTGATTGATCAATGGTTGTTCGGCGACTGCAATGTTAATCCCGACGTTCAGCGCCTTCTGAATGTCCTTCGCTGCCGCGGATAGAAAACTCTCAAAACCATTCAGCTTGGCTGACGTCACTGTCACTGTATTTGTGCTCATATCTCTTCTCCTAGTTCGCCTCAGGGGCAGTTTCGTTCTCAGTAGGCAAATCCTTCGCCTCGTGCTGAAACATGGCGATACCGCCTCCAATCATTCCCGTGCCGGAACTCATAAGTGCAGTCCGAACATCGGACGCGCTGCACTTGCATGCCATCGCAAATGCTGCAATTCCAAGCAATATCAAGACAACAGCCCATACTTGTGAGCTAATCGAATTCAGACCGTTAACTAGGCCCATAACTTCTCCAGTCGGATTTTTTGATCACGACAACCCCACGCCGAACGCAGCTGCCCTGAGCGAAACGAGAGCAAGTCGAATGAGTCTCGAATTTGAGCCTGAATTCGAAAAGCGCTGGCTACAGGACGCCTCGACAATGACGTTGTTAGGGCTTCATCCGTGCGTGCGCACAGGAACCATCAATGCATTGCGAGGAATGTGTACGCTCCCGCAGGAGGCACAACACTGGTCCCGCTCACATTGCAGAAATGCAACGAGACAACGTTTGCCGCGCTTGAGTAGCCGTCAATGCTCAAGTTTCCCAACGCCCCTGGCGGATGAATTGACCCCAGATTGTCGCTCGCAGCTAGACCGTTGACCGCGAACGTTTGGTCACTGCAGGACTGCGCGGGTACCGCGACCGGGGTCACTGCCCCCGTGCTGAAGTAGCCGATATGCGACACTGACGATCCGCTTCCAACATTCAGGCTTGGCGTAGATATCGATGACGACGCCACTATGGATGGCGAATTAACCGAGCTTCCGGCATTCAACGTTCCCAGCGTAAACGTGCAGCTTGTATCTCCAGTGCCGGTGCCGCAGTCAATTGAATTTGCGGTCGCGCCCCGGTATAAGTAACCATCGATAACAGCGGTGTTCTGCGCACCGAAACCATAGGCGTAATCTGCAAACCAGTTGCTAAACACCCGATTCGTCGAACTCGAGCTGATCCCAACGGCCCCGCCCAAATTGAACAAATACGCTCCTCCCACGCCCAGGGCTGTTTGCGCCTGAATGGTATTCGCCTGCAGCGTACCTACAGGATCGAACTGTGGGCTGTTCCGAGGAGCGTAATGCGCCCCGAAAGTCCAGGTAAGAGTGTTCGGATCGTAATTCAGTGCTTGCCCGCTGTTTGCCATCAACAGCCAATTGAAATTGCTTTTGGAATTGTTGCAGCCAATCGGGCTCGGCTTACAGCCTAAAACGTCGATTACGGCATTGTCGGCCGGCTGGTTCGCAACAAATGAATCCAGCCACTCCCCGCCTAAGTCGTACCCAAAACCTGGGGGGTCGTGAGTGCCGCCGTATCCTAAATAGCGGTTCTGGTCGGTGTTGTTGTTGATTGCAAATCCTACGAACGCCTGACCGCTTAGCAGGTATCCATAAGTCATCCCATACAACGCTCCTCCGTTGTACATACGGGGTAGAAACTGATCTACACCGCGCCCCATATCGTGGCCTGTATAAATCCACGGATAATGGGCTTCCATCACTGTGTCATTCTGCGCAAACGCGATCGGAAGAGGCATCGTATTCATCGTGCCGTCTACTTTGTTGTTGCTGGCATCCAAAACGCTATTCACGCGGACCGCTGGATACAACTTGTAATTTGTGTTGCAGAATGAAGCAGTACCCGTCGTTGGTACTGTTCCCGTCGGAGTTGTCGGTAAATAATATGTAAACTCGTTATAATTACCGATCGCGCCGTAGGTGGCGACATAGTTACCATTGTAGGTCGGATTGGATGTATTGATCGCCAGCGTCATTCCGTTGATAGGAGATAAATCGGCGCCAGAGTTGAACGGAACTGGATATACTGCAACTAGCACTGTATGATTGTCGCTTTGTAGCTGATACACGATGGTATTCAGAGAAAAGCATTCTCCGCCGTTAGGCGAGTTGCTTCCATTCTGATTGTTGCTGACACCGAGTACCGGCAATGTGTAACCAAGGTTGACTCGCTGGCTGATATAGTAGAACGTCGTCGAATTCGGCGATCCTTCTACTGGAAATACCTGGCTGATTCCATTGTTATTTCCGTCGCCACTGAACACATCCGCTTGCGACTCAACTCCGTAGCCGCACAATCCTCCATGCGCGAAGAACAGCCCATTAAGGTGCGGAAATCGAAGATTAAGGAGCGTGATTTGCTGCGCGGCGGAATTGTATGAATAATTGACCGTCTCGTATTCTTCCTGGTCCGCAATACACGCAGTTCCTGAAGGAGGCAGATAGCATGCGGCGCCTGAATTCGTCGACTGAAGTGTGCTCGGTGTACAAAATCCAGCAGGCAGCCCAGTTTGCGGCGAACTGACCGCAGAATATGCTGCAACAACGTTCGTGACAACGGAAGTCGCCGGGTTGATCATGTGCGGAGCCGAAGGAATGAACCCTACCGGCTGGCTCCCCGCGGTACATGCCGCAGCTCCGTCCGCTCCGTTATCCGATCCGGCATAACATAACTGGACCATCGTCGATACGGGAAAGGTAGCGTTGCTGTCGCTTGCGGAATCGGGGTTCAGCGCGCTGTTTCCACTCGGCCCCGTCGGCAATGCTCCCGCGTATCC
>JBOGLY010000144.1:0-7494 GCA_050746425.1 Acidobacteriaceae bacterium | reverse complement strand
CTTCTAGGGCAGGAAATCGGACCAAATGGATAGCTTGCGGGCTGGATCGGAGATCCACATGAGCGATTCCGGGTTGTCAACAAATTGCCGGTAAATATCGCAGTCGGGCAGGAGATCCAATTCGGGATAAGGACGCGCAGCATGAATTGTCAGTTTTTCAGTGCGGTAGGTAGGATTGGCGCGCCATTCGATCCGGTCGTCGGAGGTCAGCACAGGAAACCAGGCGAGGCCGCCGTGCGCTCGTACTCCGTCATAGACGAAGCCATACTGCCGGTCGCACCATGCTCCAAACACCATCCTGTTTGCAGGATCGGCGTTGATGACGCAGTGGGCCCAGCCGGGAGGCACAACAACCTTGTCGCCCGGGTTCGCAAATACCGCGACGCAAGCCCCCGGATCGAGATCTGTGGTTTTTTGGGCATAGACGATAGCGCGACCTTTGAGAATCTCAAACAACTCAGGAGGCGACCATCCGCTGTGCGGTGCGATTGCGTGGACGTGACCCTGGCTTCGGACAGGCTCCTGGCCAAGGCGGCCGGCCGCATAGACTACGATGCCATACAACAACATTCGTTGCTGGAGCGAGGGCAGATCGGACTCGCGCGCAACATCCATCGCGATGCCGTAGACCGGATCGGGACCTTGGCAGAGCGGGTCGAGCAGACTGCCGCGAATTGCATCGAGGCTGCGGAATTCGGTGACCGGTCCGACGACACCGGGGCCATACTCAAAGCGGAACTGGTCCGGCCTTACAGAAACATCCAACATAGGCGTGGAATTCAACCTGCGACTTTCGTGAGGACCGTTTGACTTCGCGGTGGAGTTGTGGACCGCCGCGCGAAAGAAATGCTATTTTCCTGGAACTAGAACTGGCTTGCCACCCCGAAGCAACATGCGCGCGCTGAAGCCTTCGCGGTCTATAGTTTCATAGTCGTAGCCGGCATCGCTCGGCCAGCATGCGGAGAACACCAGTGGAGTACTGCCAGTGTTGGCAACTCGATGCGCGGTGCTGCCGGGAATGTAATGTACGGAACCGGGAAACATGTCCTGATGTCGCGTGGTTCGGGCCTCGTCCATCAACAACAGCGCGCCGGTTCCCTGGAACGTAAAATAATATTCCGCACGATTGCGAATGCGATGAAAGTGGCCTTTAGTCATGAAGAATTCTTCGCCAACGTTGCCGGGCTGCAAGATCGTGCGGCCCCAGAAAAGGCCGCCCTCGGTTCCTGCAGGCACTGGCGTGTAGGCCTGAATGCGATAAATCTCGATGTCCGCGGGCATTTGGTTGGCGGCGTGTCGATCGGCGAAGATTGATCTTAGTTCACCCATTGTCTTCAGGGACGTGTGCAAGTCGGCCGCTGTAAGAGCGCCATTTGTCCAGTCGACGATAAGGTCAGCTATCGCAGGTTCCATTTGTTTAACAATCCGTCCGCTCTTCATGCGCCTCGGCGCTGCACATACTATGATGGTAGTCGATTTAGAGTTGGGAATAAACCATTCATGAAAAGTTGAGATTTTCATTCCATCGACTACAAAGCGACGGCGGTCATTCGTTTGATGCTAACTGCATGGAGGCTGACCAGCCACAAAGGAGCATCGTGCAAGGAAATAAAAAGCACAGCGCATTTTTGAAGATGGGGAGAAATCTTTTCACGCCTATCTTCCTGTTGCTGGTTCTAAGTTGCAAGTTCCCACCAGTTTCTTTTGCCGCATCGAATGTTCAAGCTCATCGTCCATGGATGAATAAATCATTAACCCCAGAGCGGCGGGCCGATCTGCTGATCCATGCCATGACGCTCGATGAAAAGATCACAATGGTACATGGCGTGAAGCCGCGGCCAATCAAAGGCTATGTCGGCTATGTTCCCGCCAATGCGAGGCTCTCCATTCCCGCGCTGCGGCTGGCGGATGGCCGTGCTGGAGTGGGAAACGGGGCCGTGAATGTAACCATGCTGCCGGTCCCGATTGCCGCGGCGGCAAGCTGGGACACGGGCCTGTTGCATAGCTACGGCGTCGTTCTTGGAAATGAGGAATGGCGTAAGGGCACAAATGTCGCGCTTGCTCCTTCGATCGATGTGGTGCGGGTCCCGGAATGGGGAAGGACCTTTGAGAGCTACGGGGAAGACCCTTATTTCAATGGTCAAATGGCGGTTGCCGAAATAGCCGGCATCCAGAGCCAGGGGCCGATTGCGAACGCGAACATGTATCTGACAATGAATCAGGAAGACAATCGTTTTAAGGAAAATTCGGTGGTCGACCGAAGGACGCTGCACGAAATTTATCTGCCGCCATTCGAAGCGGCGGTCGAAAGGGGGCACGTCGGCACGGTGATGTGCGCCTATGTGAAAACGAACGGCACTTATTCCTGTGAAAGCCCATACCTGCTGGATGACCTGCTTAAGAAGCAGCTAGGATTTCAAGGTTGGGTAATGAGCGACTGGGGTGCGACGCATTCCACGGTTGCTTCCGCGAATGCTGGACTGGACCAGGAAATGCCAGGCGACAAATACTATGGCCAAGCGCTAAAGGCGGCGATTGCGAACGGGCAGGTCAGCATGGCAGTCCTTGATGAACATGTTCGTCGAATCCTGGTCACGATGTTCCGCTTTGGGCTGTTCGATAAACAACAAACGGGCACATGGGATGCGTATGTTCGTACTCCAGCCCACGCCGCATTCTCATTGAGGGCCGCGGAGGAAGGCACGGTCCTGTTGAAGAATGCCGACCATCTGCTTCCGCTGTCTGTTACGCAGTCGGTTGCAGTCATTGGAGCGGCTGGCGGACTGAAGCCGAAAGCGTCGGGAGGCGGAAGTTCCGAAATGGTAGCGCCGTACATTGTCACCCCGGTGGACGGAATTCGCAAACGGCTTGGCGGGCGCGCGCAGGTATCCTATGTAGATGGAAGCGACATGGCGAAGGCGGCCGAGGTGGCTCGGTCCGCCAACGTGGCAATTGTATTTGTAAATACGAACGAGACGGAAGGGAAAGACCGGCCCAACCTGGAATTGCCCAACGATCAGGACCATCTGATAGTGGAAGTGGCTGACGCCAACCCAAACACGATCGTTGTTCTCGATACTGGAGGACCGGTTCTGATGCCGTGGATCGATAAGGTACGTGGTGTTGTAGAAGCCTGGTATCCAGGCCAGGAAGATGGGAATGCGATCGCCGCCATACTATATGGGGATGTCGATCCATCCGGCAAGCTGCCTTTGACCTTTCCACGGACAGCCGAGCAGATACCTACGGCCACCTCCGCACAATGGCCAGGCATTGACGGGAATTCTACTTACAGCGAGAAGCTGGAAGTAGGCTATCGTTGGTACGACGCTCATAACGTTCAGCCATTATTCCCATTTGGCTATGGACTGTCCTATACAACCTTCAAGTTGAGCACTCTGTCAGCCACTCCAAGACATGTAAGTGGAGTTGATTTCAAAAAGAGCGTTCAAGTCAGGTTGAGGGTCACGAATACGGGAAATAGAAGCGGGGCAGAGGTGGTCCAGGTATACGTTGAACAGCCTAAGCAGAATGGCGAACCGCCGCGGCAATTGCGGGCATTTGCCAAGGTGGAATTGAAGGCAGGCCAGTCTAAGCCAGTGACCCTCATTTTAGATAAGCGCGCCTTTTCCATTTACGATATGGAACTGCACCGTTGGAAAATACCTGGCGGGAATTACGGAATTGCGGTTGGCACGTCTTCAAGAGATTTGCTGCTGCGCAGCAATGTTATGGTCGGCGATAATCGAACAGCCAAGTAATGCGGCATATCGAAATGGTGAGAATGGAGCTTCTAGTGTTCAAATTGCAGAGAATAGCGCGCCTTCAATTTGTTGGCTTATTCGGCAAGGTCGGCGTATGCCTGATTGTGACTTTGTGTTCTGTTCTAACGTGCTTTGCCCAAAACGCTTCTCCGACGGCGAAGGTGACAATCGACTGGGGGAAGACAATTCTGGTGTCGAAATCCACCGCGACATTCCAGGTGGTAGTCAATCCCATGCTGGAGCGGGGTTCTCCAATCCATGACTCTGCATTTAGGGCCATCAAGCAGCTTGGCGCGGAGGACGTGCGATATGTGCCGTGGCTTCCATATCCGAGATTGGCTGTCGCTGAGCTGGAGCCGCCCACGCCTAGTGGCACCTCATGGAACTTTAGCTTGATCGATCCAATGATGGAAGATTTCATGGCTGCTACATCCGGTCACAGCACGGTCGTCAATTTCAGCACGATTCCAGCCTGGCTTTTTAAGACGCCGCAGCCAGTGACATATCCGAAAGACCCGAATCAGGTGTTCTGGGACTATACGCAGGGAACTGAGTTAGTTGACCCCTCTGGAAAACAACTTGGCAATTACTACGCGCGGCTCGTCAGTTGGTACACTCGCGGCGGCTTTACGGATGAGAACGGAAGGTTCCATGCTTCTACGCATCATTACAAGCTTCCGATTTGGGAAGTATTGAACGAAGTCGATTTTGAGCACCATACCACGCCGGAACAATATACAGCTCGATATGATGCAATCGTTAGCTCAATCCGTCAGGTTAGCTCCAGCACAAAGTTTATGGGACTGGCATTGGGCGATCCATCGGCCGCGCCGCAGTGGTTTGAATACTTCCTTGACCATCGCAATCATCGCCCTGGAATTCCGCTGGACTATATTTCCTTTCATTTCTATGCATCGCCAGCGCCATCGGAAACGATCGACAACTGGCAGTATAGCTTTTTCAATCAAGCCGATGGCTTCTTAGCGACTGTGCGGTTCATCAACCAAATCCGCGACAGGCTATCGCCTGAAACAAAGATCGATACAGACGAGTTGGGCGTGATTTTACCCAACGACAACAATAAAGTTGCCGATGCAAACGGATATATTTCCTCCATTCCATCCGCATACTGGAATGCGGCGGGAGCGCTGTATGCCTATTTATATGTAGGGTTAGCGAAACAAGGTGTAGATATTGTCGGCGAATCGCAGCTGGTGGGCTACCCTTCGCAATTCCCGAGCGTCACGATGATCGATTGGGTGACTGGGAGGCCGAATGCGCGGTATTGGGTCTTGAAATTGATTAAAGACAACTTCAATCCTGGCGACAAGATCGTCGAAACTACCGCCGATTCCGGAGATGGGGTTACGGCACAGGCGTTTCAGACTCAAACCGGAAGAAAGCTATTGCTGGTGAACCAAAGAAACCGCGCCATTGAGGTCATGTTGCCCGCAGGAATGGGTGACGCAGAAACGTTCACGGTAGATGAATCCACGGATGAGGGGCCAGCTCGCGAATCAAAGCTTTCCGGATCGGCAATCGATCTTGCTCCCTTTGCTGTGACGGTCGTCAATTGGCACGAGGAGTAGCCGTCATGGAACGGATAGCTTTCTGCTTGAAATTGAAGAAAGGTGCTGGAGAAGCCTACGACAAGGCCCATCGCGAAGTATGGCCAGAGATGTTGGCGTTGCTGAAACGTGCCGGCGTTTCGGAGTACTCCATTTTTCGCAGGGAAGAACTGCTTGTTCTCTCAATGCGCACAGAGGATTTCAACAAGACATGGGATGCGGTTGAAAAGGATCCGGTGAATGCTCGATGGCAGGAAGCTATGGCAAGCTACTTTGAGCCAATGGATCCGTTGGCCCCCGGTGAACGCTTCCCAATGATGCGAGAAGTATTCTACCTGGAATAGGATGCGATTGTTATGGAACAAAGGAGCGACGGGCTGAGAGTCGGCCTGTGTGGGATAGGTCTCGAAGCATATTGGGACCAATTTATTGGGCTTAGGGCGCGGCTGGAGAATCATATCGAATATGTAGCAAGTAGAATCCAGAGGCCAGGTCTAACACTCACCAACATCGGCTTGATTGATACGCCGTTGGATTCGCGTAGGGCGGGTCACGAGTTTCGTCGCGCCGACATCGACCTGCTGTTCATCTATGTCACGACTTATGCAGTAAGCAGTGTTGTGTTGCCGTTGGTGCAACGAGCGGGCGTCCCCGTGGTGTTGCTGAATCTTCAGCCGGATGCCGCGATGGACTATTCCACCTTCAATAAGCTTGCCGACCGGACGGCAATGACAGGGAAGTGGCTGGAGTACTGCTCCGCCTGTCCGGTTCCGGAGATTGCAAATCTGATGAAGCGAGCGAAAATCCAATTTTATCAAGTTACCGGTACGCTGAAGGAGGATCGCGTTTGGAATGAAGTTGACGAGTGGCTTTCGGGTGCGGCGGTAAAGGTTGCTCTATCTTCCAATCGGCTTGGACTGCTTGGTCATTATTACAACGGCATGCTGGATGTTATGACCGACGCGACCCAGATCGCAATTACATTTGGAAGCCATTTAGAGATTCTTGAAGTGGATGAACTAAGTGGATTGCGAGCAAAGATAAGCGATGGTGCGGTTGCCGCCAGAGTCGAGCAATTCCATGAGGACTTCAATGTGCAACCCGATTGCGACGTGAAGGAAATGGAGAGGGCTGCGCGCACGTCTGTTGCGCTGGATGAATTCGTCGCCACTCACGGGCTAACTTCGCTTGCCTATTATTATGAAGGCACCGGAAATGCCGCTAACGAAGACACCATGAGTTCTATCATTCTTGGCACGTCGTTGCTGACGGCCCGTCATGTTCCTGCCGCGGGTGAATATGAAGTGAAAAATTCAATCGCGATGAAGATTATGGACAGCTTCGGGGCTGGCGGCTCCTTCACGGAATTTTATGCTGTCGACTATGGGGATGACCTGGTGCTGATGGGACATGACGGCCCTGGACACGTCGCCATTGCTGAAGGGAAGACAAAGGTCCGCCCGCTGCAGGTGTACCACGGCAAGGTGGGCTGCGGCGTTTCCGTAGAGATGTCGGTGCGATACGGTCCGGTGACGTTGCTTTCCGTAGTTGAAGATGTCGAAACAGGATTCCGATTTCTCGCGGCTGAAGGCGAGTGTGTTCCGGGACCGATTCTTGAAATAGGAAATACGAACAGCCGCTATCGATTTCCCATGGGCGCTCGTCAATTTCTGGAACGCTGGAATGCGGATGGACCGGCCCATCATTGTGCGGTAGGAGTCGGGCATGTGGCGGGACGGTTAAAAAAGCTCGCCGACTTACTCAATATCAATTTCCATCAAGTGTGACGCAAGTCACAAAGATTAACTCGATCTACGGAGCTGCGATGAAGAAGCTAATTGCATTTTGCCTGATGGCGGGGCTTTCGTCCGTTGTCGCGAGAGCTGCCGAGTCAAATACATTTAAAAGCGTTCGCGCCTCTCATGATGTGGCGTTGAATACAGATTCGACCTCGGCATTCTGGCAAGGAGGAGAACCGATTTATATTGTCAACGACAACTGGGGAAAGCCGGTTCCCGGTTATCGGACTCCGGTATTTTCCCGCTGGACAAGCAAAAACCTCTACATATTGTTTGTTTGTCCGTATGAGAAGCTGCATTTGAAGCCGAATCCAAGCACAACGGCAGAGACCAATAAGCTTTGGAACTGGGACGTTGCCGAGA
>JBOGLY010000143.1:0-7519 GCA_050746425.1 Acidobacteriaceae bacterium | reverse complement strand
GACCCAGGGTTACGATACCGATCGGCTTGGATCCGTATGGATCGGTGTTCGTGGTTTTCCGGGCAGGCACCGGACCCCGCGCCGACCACATTGTCTCCATTCGACGAAATGGCGCGGCGGCGTACGGTCTCGCTCCCGTGCTTCAGAACCTGATGAGCGCCAACGACGTAAAGCAGGCGGATGACAAGGGTTTGGCTCTTGAGACCGCGGACGAAGGGACGTACAACTTCGTCACCGCTGCCGGTCATTCGCTCAAGGCTCGAGTCCCACGGTTGCCCGGTCCGATCCTACTTGAAGGACCTTGGCAATTGGAATTTCCAAAGGACCTGGGCGCTCCCGATCGCGTGACCCTCGACCGACTCATTTCATGGACGGAGCACCCTGATTTCGGCGTCAAATATTTCTCCGGGACTGCGACCTATCGCAACCGGTTCAAATTGCGCGAGGGAATGCTGGCCCCCGATCGTCGCCTGTACCTCGATCTGGGACGTGTTTGCGTAATTGCGGAAGTCGCATTGAACGGCAAGGATCTAGGAATTCTTTGGAAGCCGCCCTTTACGGTGGATGTCACAGATTTCCTCACGCGCGGGAACAATGCATTGGAAATTCGGGTGGTCAACCTGTGGCCGAATCGCCTTGTGGGCGACGAGCACTTACCGGAAGACTGCGAGTGGGCGACGCCGTCAACTCCTCGGGACCCCTTCCCTAAGGCCATGGGCGAAGTGATCGACCGTTGGCCCGAGTGGCTTTTAGAGAACAAACCGCGTCCAACCAAACGGGTCGCATTTCCGACCTGGAAGAAATGGAGCAAAGACGACCCGTTGCTGGAATCGGGACTTCTCGGCCCTGTTCGAATCATCCCAAAAGCAAGAGTCAAGCTAACGAGTTGACCAAAAGACGGACATCATTGGTTGCTGATAACCACGAATCTGAATTGGAGCTATATGAACTTGAAAATGTCGCAGTTGCTCGGACGGGATCTCCGCGAGGATGAGCCTAATGAAGTCGGTGTGTCAACCTTGAAGAATGCGTTCGCTGCTATGGATCGCGGCGATACCGTCGAGGCCAAACGTATAGTTGAATACGCGCGCCTGGAGTGGCAAGTTGTTCACGACATGTACGTGAATTGGTCCTGGTCATTCTTTACGTATATCGCCAGAAGCTATGGTGAAGACGAACTTGAGAAAGCAATGCGCTTTGTACTCAGCAGCTACTACAAAGAGCGTTATGACAAAGTCATGGCGAGTGACATTAACACGCAGATCCAACTTACCGTCGAAGGACTGCGGGGCCACTTGATGGGACCCGATCGCCAAGGTGAGATTGAAGTCACAGAGGAGAAAGATCGGTTTAAGTTGACGCTCAATCCCTGTAGTAGCGGGGGGGTCGCTCGTCAAAGGGTCGAAAGCGGTACCGAAGTGAACTCTCAGCTCTATGGATTCTCAAAGCAGGCGCACCCGTGGACGTGGGGCAAGGAACGCGTATGTTACTACTGTGCTCATTGCGCTATGGTGAACGAAGTTTTGGCTATTGAAAATTATGGGCATCCAATGCGAATCACGGAATATCCGAAAAAAGCGGAGGATCCATGCGTGTGGTACATCTATAAGGATCCGCAGAATATTCCTGCTGAATACTACGAGCGCGTAGGGAAAACGGCTCCGAGTAACGCTCCGCGCCTCAAGGATAAAGATTTGTGAAAGCTCAAGATCCTTTCAATGCTTGGTCAACGCCTTTGGATGCGCCCTGTGCGCCGCCCTTTCCGTTTACTTTTCGCAATGTAGACATTCTGACTCTGGTTTACCGGACGACGCCGGAAGCTGTTCGCCGCCTCCTGCCAGAGCCGTTGCGCCCGATCAGCGATTGGGTATTGATCCATATCTATAACATGAACGATGTGGAGTGGCTGGGGAGCTACGGCGAATGCAATGTAATGATCGGAGCTGAACTCCCTGGAAAAGTTGTTGGCGGATTTTCACCTTTTCTCTTTCTTAATAGCGATGGTGGGCTCACGCAGGGGCGTGAGATCCACGGTCAACCGAAGCGTTGGGCAAACGCGAGAGTCGAATTCCGTAACGATCTCATAGTGGGCGTACTTGAGCGCAATGGAATTGACGTGGTGACGGGTACTATGGGTTACAAGCAAACCCGTGGTGAAATAGCCGATTTGAAAAGGGCGACCTACGATTTTTCACTCAATCTGAACTTTAAACTCATCCATCATATTGATGGGCGACCCGCTGTGAAACAGATCACCAGCCGTCAGCTATCGGATGTGAAGATTCACGAATGCTGGTGTGGACCCTGTTCTGTCGAGCTGCGCGCAAATGTACTTGCGCCGCTCTTTCGGCTTCCCGTTATCGAACCCGGTAACGGCTATTTCTGGCGCGCCGACTTTACCCTGGTCCCCGGAGCCGTTGTCTACGATTACCTACTATGAAAATAGTGATCACCGACTCTGGATTCGCGAACAACATTCCGGAAACCGCTGCCATTACGGACGCTGGATTTGAACTTGTTTCCGCGCAATGCAAGACCGCCGAAGATGTGATCAACGCCGCCGGGGATGCCGATGGAATCATCGTTCAATGGGCCCCCATCACAGCAACAGTCATTAATAACCTGACTCGATGTAAGGTCATTGTCCGTTACGGCATCGGCGTTGACAATGTCGATCTTGCAGCGGCCACGCAAAAAGGTATCCCTGTCTGTAACGTGCCGGACTATTGCATTGACGAAGTCGCCGACCATACGGTGGCGCTTGCGCTCGCGCATGCTCGTCAACTCTTTCAAATTGACGTGCGAACACGGGCGGGGGTATGGAGGATATATCCGGATAAGCCGATGCCATCGTTCCGTGAGATGACGTTTGCCACGGCTGGCTATGGACGAATCGCACGCGCCGTGTTGGATCGGGCGAGAATATTCGGCTTTAAGCTGGCAGCGCATGATCCATACGAGACGCTTCCGAGCGATAGCGTTGTATCCCTGTCACTCGACGAACTTTTCCGTCAGGCCGATATTCTTTCGCTGCATGCTCCGTTATCGCCGGAAACAAAGCATCTCGTCAACGCAGGTCGACTGGCTCAAATGAAGCCGACTGCTATTGTTGTCAATACGGCTCGTGGAGGCCTGATTGACACTGCGGCGCTGGCCCAGGCGCTTCAAGCTGGAACTATTGCAGCAGCGGGGCTGGACGTTTTCGAATCTGAGCCCCTTGAGAAAGATCATCCGCTCAGAAAGTGCCCAAACGCTATTCTGACTTCACACGTAGCGTGGTTCAGCGCGACGAGTGTACCTAGACTGCAACGACTCGCAGCACAGGAAGCGGTACGCGCACTTCTCGGAAAACCGTTAAGAAGCCCAGTCAATAAATTACCTCGCGTTTCAATTTGAGGTGCAACGTATTGCGACTGTGTTTTAGCGACGCCGTCGAAGCTACGATGGAGAAGCTCGGCAGGAGACCTATGCAGGCAGCCTGCCATGAGGCCTTTGCCGCCTGGTCGTTTGCCTCGTTCGCCTCTGCGCCGCAGGTCTGATCAATCTCAAGCAGCACACATCCGTTATAGCGCGTCAGGTTGGCCGTTTCGACCTCGATCAACGCTTCAGTGATTGGAATTGCACGCTTCGGCCCAAGGGTGCGATCAAACCCGGTCCGCTCTTTTGCGTGCTTCACAAGCCGCTCTTCGCTATGGAGATGTTGCAATTGCAGGCTTTCTCTGCAAAAACATCGAACGCTACTCACTCGAGTGGCCAATTCAAACATTGGCTCTTAACGCCGGCTACTAAAATATCAATTTTATATTGTGTTATATCTGAACTGTGATAGAGTTCCAATGTTACCTGTATTCTTACATGTTAGGTTGCCAATATGACCATGCCTGAAAACACGAACGGAAGCGGTCAACTCGCAGATGAGGCGTATCTGCTGATCCGAGAGCGAATTTTGTCCGGCAAGTACACGTTCGGGATGGTGATTTCTCGGCGTGATCTTGCGAAAGAGCTCGGCGTCAGCCTTGTTCCAATTAACGAAGCAATTTGCAGGCTGGAAAACGAGTACCTCATCGTGAACACTCCTCGGGTAGGCACCAAGGTGCGGGTCCCCACTCCGCAAGAGATTCGAGGATTCTGGGCGGTTCGGGAAGGCCTGGAGACGCAGGCGGCCCGGCTTTTTGCCGCTGGGGCAAGCGACAAAGAGCGGGCGGAACTGGTCGAGTTGGCCCAGCAACTGGACTTGATGCACGAGTCCAGTACCGACTCTGAGATACCCGATCCGGAGCGGCTCTATCCCTGGCGCTGTGCGCACATGCGGTTTCACATGCGAATTGCCGAGTGCACCCGACTGCCATTCCTGACGCGACAAGTTGAGAGGAATCAGATCCTGATTTTTAACTGGTTCTACGACCATCAACTTTATGGAAAGAGAAAAGAGCCATCAGACTGGCATGAACAGCTCGCGCACTCCCTCGCGAACGAGCCTCCGGCGGAAGCGGACGCGGCGATGCGAAAGCATCTGCACAACAAGGTCGAAGATCTGATGAGGAGCCTCGAACGCGTATTGCTTATGGACGAGACCCATCTCGCGCATTGGAACCAGCCGTCGTCGCTGGTGACCGCGGCCTCGGCGAAGAAATAGAAGTTCGGCGATGAAAAGTTCGATGTATCTCGTGCAAAAACTCAGGGCCCTTACAAGCAGTGGGCCTGACAATATCGGCGGCAGCACTGCAGTACTAAAAAAGGGGAGGACGCAAATGAGGAAGCTCATCTATGGTCTGTTCATTTTTTTGTTGTGTGCGGGTGCAGCATATGCGCAGACTGCATCGCTGACCGGCTCGATTACTGATCCCAGCGGCGCCGTGGTGCCGAACGCTTCGGTCGACATTGTCAACCAGGATACCGGCGTCGCGTTGCATGGGCAGTCAAATGGAGCTGGGCTTTATGTCATCCCATTCGTCAAGCCTGGCGTTTACAACATCAAGGTTCAGGACACAGGCTTCAAGACGCTGAACCGGACAGGTGTCACGCTCAATGTGGCGCAGAATGCGCGGATGGATTTCGCTCTGCAAGTTGGATCCGAAACGCAGAACGTGAAAGTGACGGCCGGTTCACTAGAGATGAATACGACCGACGCTTCGGTCAGCACGGTCGTCGATCGCCATTTTGTGGAGAACCTTCCTCTAAACGGCCGCAGTTTTCAGGCGCTTCTTTATATGACGCCGGGAGTCACGACAAACGCGGGGAGCGCCGCTACTAACGACGGGGGCACGGGAGGGTTCGTCGTCAATGGCCAGCGCGGCAATGAAAACTACTGGTTGATCGATGGTGTGAGTGGCAATATACAGATGGAAGAAGGATCGCCTGGGCCTTCAGGAGGCGGAGCTGCAGGAGCTACCAATATTGTGGGCGGCACCATGGCGCTGGTTTCCGTGGACGACTTGAGCGAGTTTCGAATTGTAACTTCAACGTTCGCGCCGGAATTCGGACGCTCCATGGGCGGCCAGATCGACATTGAGACGCGCTCGGGGACAAATCAGTTTCACGGGAATGTTTTTGAGTACCTTCGCAACACCGTCTTCGATGCAAATAACTGGTTCAACGATTACTACAGTCAGCCCAAGGCGGCCGAGATCCAGAATGACTTCGGGGGCGTGGTCGGCGGTCCAATATTAAAGGACAAGGCGTTCTTCTTCTTTTCTGATGAATACCTTCGCTTAATTCAACCGGGAGCGTTAACCGCCACCACTCCTGACGCTGCCTCCCGCGCGGCAACCATTCCCGCCATGCAGCCCTATATCAATATGTTTCCTCTGCCTCCGGCAGGGGCAACGGATACAACTCCTGGCTCCGGCATCGTTCTCTACAGTAAGAGCTACTCGATTCCCGAAAAAGCACGCGCGACCAGCTTGCGCGTGGACTATCAGGCGTCAAAGAAACTGAGTTTGTTTGCCCGCTATAACGATGCACCGTCCAGCGCCACATTCGTACAATCACAGATAAATGACCTGGCTATTGAAGCCGACGCTACCAAGACAGCCACTGCCGGACTGACATGGATCCCGTCGAGCAGCGTCGTCGACCAGCTGCGCTTAAACTACAGCGTCAGTGGCGGGAATTCATCTTCGCTAGTTACTAACGCCGATGGCGGCGCGCCACCGCCCGCTCCTACCTTTTTTCCCAGTCCATACAACTTCTCGAATGCAAATCTTTATGAGGAAGGTGCGTTTGGCGTCGGCATGACAGAGACAAACGGAGACTTTGCGAAGAATTACCAGCGGCAATGGAACTTCGTGGATTCGGCCTCCGTGGTGAAGGGAAATCATTACCTGAAGTTCGGCATTGACTATCGCCGCCTCATACCCAACTACGGACAGGCAACTTATTGGAGCATTCCGATCTTCCTTGACATGTCGGAATTTGAGACGGGCACACCCTTTTTGCTGGTCAACTCTTTTTACGCTCCTGGACGCTTCAGACTCCAGAACCTGGGCGCATACGGCCAGGACACTTGGCGCGTCAACCCGCGTTTGACTATGACCTATGGCCTGCGCTGGGATGTTGACTTTTCGCCTGAAACCATTGAAAGCACTCCCCTGCCGGGCATCACCGGTTTCAGCCTGACGAGTCTTGCCAACCTTGCGTATGCTCCGCCGGGAACGCCGCCCTACACGACTCACTATGGCAACGTTGCGCCACGCATCGGCGCAGCCTATATGCTACGCACAACGCCGGGCAGGGAGGTCGTGCTTCGGGCCGGATGGGGAATCTTTTATGGCCTAGCCGACTCGGAGCTACTCAACCTGGAAGCTGCGGAGGAGCCTCTCTACCCATACGGGGTAGACGTCTACGTCTTTGGTCCCAGCTATCCTCCAACGCCTGAGCAGGCAGCGACGCCGGTCAACGAGCAGCCCAATAAGACCAACGGGTACCCGTTGTATGGCATTCAGCCGGATATGAATCTGCCCTGGGCGCAGGAATTCAATGTCTCGTTGCAGCAGTCCCTGGGCACAAATCAGAGCTTCACCCTATCTTATGTGGGAGCCTTTGACAGGCGACTTGAGGAAGCTGAAGCCACCGACAAACCAAATCCGAATTATGCCGAGGCGTGGATAGTAGACGAAACAGGTAGCTCTAGCTATAACGCGTTGCAAGTGGTGTACCACCGGCAGCTAAGCCATGGGTTCCAGGCGCTGATCGACTATACATGGTCTCACGCCATCGATGACGGCTCGTATGGCAATTGGCTAACTTTCATATATCCCGGTGAGACCTCTGCCAATGTCAACGAAAACCGTGGCGATGCGGACTATGATATTCCACAAGCGTTTTCCGCAGCGCTAACCTACCAGCCTCCCGCGGTGAAGAGCAATCTCTTCTTGAAGGCGATCACCAGCGGCTGGGCTACAAACAATATTGTTTCGATCCAGTCCGGGCCGCCGGGCAATGTCATAACTGGCGACTTCGCGGGTCAATCATCAGAGGTGGGCGCTGCGGCCCAAATTCGGCCCGATCAGGTTCCTGG
>JBOGLY010000142.1:0-7550 GCA_050746425.1 Acidobacteriaceae bacterium | reverse complement strand
ATTCAAGGATTGGCCGAGCTGCTTCCGGTTTCAAGTTCCGCGCACGTGGTGGTCGCGGAAAAACTGATGGGGATGGACCCCACCGCTCCGGCGATGACGCTGCTGCTGGTGATGCTGCACACCGGCACCATGATTGCCGTGATCGCGTATTTCTGGCGGCAATGGCGCCGCACGTACTTCAATAGCGTCGGCGGATTCGCGACCATTGTGCCCCAGCTTATCGTCGCAACGGTGGCCACGGGCGTGATTGGTTATGGCCTGAAGGAAGTCATCGAGAAATTCGTTCTACACACAAACCATGCGCAGATCGAAGAGTTGTTTGGACGCCTGAATTGGATTGCTCCCGCGCTGGCGGCGGTTGGGATTTTGATTCTGATCGCGGGACTCACCGAAAAGCGCAGGCGTCCTGTTCCGGCGGAAGAGGAATCGAGCGCCACCGGATTGAACATGAAACAGGCTGGCTGGATTGGTGCCGTGCAAGGACTTGCTCTGCCCTTCCGCGGATTTTCCCGGTCCGGCTCGACCATTTCGACGGGCATGCTGCTGGGCGCGGCGAAGACGCGGGCGGAGGAGTTCAGCTTCGCGCTCGCGGTGATTCTGACGCCGCCGGTGGTCGCCCGGGAAATCTGGAGACTCAGAAAGGCGCAACACATCGTCGGCGCTGGAAATCTTGCCGCCGCCATGGGGCCGAGTCTGCTGGGCGCGCTGGTCGCCTTTCTGGCCGGCCTCGTGGCATTAAAGTGGCTGAGCCGGTGGCTTGAAAGTGGGCGCTGGTGGTGGTTCGGCGTCTATTGCCTGATCGCAGCGGGCGCGGTCGAGTATTTGTATCGCATTGGCTACTAAAACTGCGTGGCGCTGGATTCGTCGGGATGACAATTTTTATTTTCCGGCGGGCAATTTTTTGTCCCATGCTAGCCGCAAAAGACTCGGCGAGCATGGGGCACCCAGGCTTATTCGATCAAGGACAGGCTGCGGGTCAGCTTCCAAACTGCGCATGAACAGAAAAAATGCTCTGGTAGCATCCAGAATGTGATCGCCCTCGACACTCCTATTCAATTTGTGAAAGGAGTCGGCCCGCGCGTGGCCGAAAAGCTGAAGGAAAAGGACATCCTCGTCGTCGAGGACCTGCTGTATCACCTGCCTTTTCGCTATGAAGACCGTCTCAATCCTCGCGCGTTGAACGAGCTGGCTCCCGGCGAAATGGCCAGCGTGATCGCCGAGGTACGTGGAACGGTGTTGCTGCGCACCAAACGCATGCCCATCTTTGAGATGACCGTCGGGCAGGGAACTTCCTCAATGAAATGCATGTGGTTTCACGGAACGTATCTGAAGGACAGGTTTCAGCCGGGCCAGATGCTTGCGCTCTACGGCAAAGTGGAACCGTCGCGCAGCCGCGCCGGGGCGTTCAAGATGATCCAGCCGCAGGTTGAGATTCTGCCAGGAGAAAACGATCCCGAGGAGACGCTGCTGGAGGTTGGTCGAATCGTTCCAGTGTATGAATCGTTGGGCGGGGCACAGCTGAGTTCGCGATGGTTGCGTCGCGTCATCTATCGCCTGCTGGAGGATATCGGCAACACGCTGCCGGAAACGTTGCCGGTGGAATTGTGCGAGCGGATGCAGTTGCCTGGGCGAGCGGCAGCACTTCGGGAGGCGCATTTCCCGCCTGCTGGAACCGGCCTGCGACTGCTGCAGGCGGCAGCCACACAAGCGCATCGCCGGCTAATCTTTGAAGAATTGTTTTTTCTGGAATTAGGGCTGGAGTTGAAGCGCCGACGCATGCGCGAACGTCTCGGGCCAGCACTCACGGCCGATTCTAGCGTGCGTGAGGCCCTGAAGAAAGTGCTTCCCTTCCATCCCACCGCGGCGCAAAAGCGCGTATTGTCAGAGATCGTTCAGGACCTGCGCCAGCCAACGCCCATGCGTCGTTTGCTGCAGGGCGACGTTGGCTCCGGCAAAACCATTGTGGCGCTGCAGGCCGCGTTCATTGCGATTGAGAACGGCTATCAGGCGGCGCTGATGGCTCCCACGGAAATTCTCGCGACACAACATTTTCTCGCGGCGCGACGGCTCCTGGAAAAATCGCAGCGTCAACCTCCTTACAACGTTGTTCTCTTGACTGGGTCGCTCGATGAAGACCGCAAGCGCACAAATCGCGGACGGATTTTGCGCGGAGAAGCCGACCTGGTCATCGGCACCCATGCGCTGATTGAGGAGAAAGTTGAGTTTGCGAAGCTCGGCCTGGTGGTGGTGGATGAGCAGCACCGTTTTGGCGTCATGCAGCGCTTCCGCTTGATGAAGAAGCCAAACGCGGCGGAGCCGCACGTTCTCGTGATGACGGCGACTCCTATTCCGCGCACCCTTGCTATGACGCTCTATGGCGATCTGGATGTGAGCGTGTTGAATGAGCTGCCACCCGGGCGCACGCCAATCGTGACGCGACGCGTCGTGGATGAGCGCGCCGACGAAGTCTGGGGATTTCTGCGCAAACAGGTTGCCGCCGGCCACCAGGCCTACATTGTGTATCCAGTGATTGAAGGCAGCAAGGACGATCAGCCGGAACTGGATTTTGCGCACGATCCCGCCGCGGAAGCGGAATCCGGCGCAGAGATTCGCGCGGAGAACGCGCAGCCCGCGGTAAAAAAAACGGCAGCGGCAAAATCGCGAACAAAGGCCGTGCCGCTGTTTGGCGAAAAGCCTGCTCTGAAATCTGCGGTCGCAATGTGCGAGGAGTTGCGCTCCACGCATCTCGCTGGACTGCGGCTGGGGCTGCTCCATGGGCGGCTCGCAGCGGACGAAAAAGAAATTGTGATGCGCCGCTTTCAACGCGGTGAATTGGATGTCCTGGTGGCCACGACCGTGATTGAAGTGGGCGTGGATGTGCCGAACGCCACCCTGATAGTAATCGAGCACGCGGAACGGTTTGGCCTGGCGCAACTACATCAGTTGCGCGGGCGCGTGGGCCGAGGCGCGGCGCGCTCCTATTGCATTTTAATGACGGCAGGAAAAGTGACGCCGCAGGCGGAGGAACGCCTTGAAGCGATGGTGCGCACCCAGGACGGCTTTGAACTGGCGGAATTGGACCTGACGCTGCGCGGGCCGGGAGAGTTTTTTGGGACGCGGCAGGCGGGCCTGCCCGATTTTCGCGTGGCAAATTTGCTGCGTGACCGAAACCTACTCGAGCTGGCGCGCCAGGAGGCTGCCCGCTTCGTCGAGAAAGGCGATAAGGAAATGCCACGGGCTTCGGTGGAGATTGTGTGGGCCCATCTGAAGGCCCATTGGCAGCGGCATTATGGTCTAGTGGAAGCGGGCTGACGGTTTCTTCAATCCCACGCTAGCCGCAAAGAATACGGTGAGCATGGGGCACCCGAGATCCCTGTTATACGAAGGGCAGCCAGGATGTGATACCGTGCAGCCATGATCGTTGGCAGTGGCGTCGACATCATTGAAATTGCGCGGATCGCCGATGTTCTTGCTCGCTACGGCGACCGATTCTGCCAACGCATTTATCTCCCGCGCGAGATTCTTTATTGCCGCGCCAAGCGCAACTGCGCGGAAAGCTTCGCTGCGCGTTTTGCCGCCAAGGAGGCGGCTGCGAAGGCCTTGGGCACCGGAATCCACGCTGGCGTCGCCTGGCGGGACATTGAAGTCGTCCGGGAGCCGAGCGGACGGCCTTCGTTGGTATTTCATGGGCGCGCCGCCGAGGTTGCCCGCAAGCTGCGAGTCCGGAATGCCGCGATTTCGCTGACTCATTCCAGAACAGAGGCACTGGCGCAGGTTGTACTGGAAGACTAATTCAGCAGCCAAGCGGAAAACATCGCATCTAATGGTCATCCTTTGGAACGATTCGCAGACCCGCGGCATTGCCCGGATGTGAGTGCCGCTCTGCTATCCTCGACGTATTCAGTTCCGCGGTGGGTGCATCGCGCCGCCTGACGGGCCCACCGTAATCAGGAGAAGTTGTGCCAAATCAGCACGAGGTCCGTTGGTCGCAGTTGAAGGTGGGCGTCCTGGTCATCGTCGCCCTGGCAGCGCTGACGCTGCTGATTTCTCTGATGTCCGGCAGCTCTGGAGGGATTTTCAGCCGCCATATCAGAGTGCATTCGTATTTTGAAAATGCCTCCGGCCTCAAGCCTGGCGCTCCTGTGAATCTGCAGGGCGTAACGATCGGCACGGTGAAGAAGATCATCATCGTACCGAGCCGTAAACTGACTCCAGTCGATGTGATTATGAGCCTCGGCCTTAATTACAGAGCCGCTCTGCGCACGGACACAACAGCTTCATTGGCGACGGCGGGCGTGCTGGGAGACACATTTGTCAACCTCGATAGCTCCCACGCCACGGGTCCCGAGCTGCGGAACGGCGATCAAGTGCCAACTACGGAAACGCCAAGTCTTTCCGATGTCATCAAGTCCAGCCAGAGCACCATTCAGCAGGTCAATGTGATCCTGGCCAAATTGAATACCATGGCCGACGCGCTAGGCACCAGCAAAGGGACCCTGGGAAAATTCATCAAT
This sequence comes from Acidobacteriaceae bacterium, assembly GCA_050746425.1. Lineage (GTDB taxonomy): Bacteria > Acidobacteriota > Terriglobia > Terriglobales > Acidobacteriaceae > JAKAAZ01. The sequence goes on along the minus strand of JBOGLY010000142.1, from coordinate 3,036 downwards.
GATCCCACGTTCTATAACCGCGCGGTCGGGACGCTGAATCAGTTGCAGGACACAGTGACGGCGATCAACAAAGGCAAGGGCTCTCTGGGCAAGCTGGTAACGGACGACACCCTCTACAACCGCGCCAACGACACCGTCGCGCGGCTGCAGGACATCGTGAACCAGATCGACGCCGGCAAAGGTACCGTGGGCAAACTGGTAAAGGACCCGTCGCTCTATAACAACCTGAATCAGACCGCGCAGAATGCCAACAATCTGGTGAAGCACATCAACCAGGGCAAGGGCACGCTGGGAATGCTGGCCAGGGACGAGCAATTCCGCAATAAGGTCAGCTCGACTGTGTCCAGCCTGCAGTCAATCTTGCGGCGTGCGGATGCCGGTCAGGGAACGATTGGAAAACTGATGCGCGATCCATCGCTTTACAACAACAGCGATCAGACAGTGGCGGAAATGCGGAAGCTGCTGCAGGCGATTCGCGCCAATCCGAAAAAGTATCTCGTGATCCGGCTCCATATTTTCTAAAGCAGAACGATCGGCTCTATTGACTTCATTCCAGGGCCGCATTCGGACAACTCTTTCTTTGCCGCAACTGGCACAAATCCGCCGGGGCTTTTACAATTGGAGAGCAAGTCATCCAGACATTAAACTCTGCTTTGGCAGTCCTCTGCGTCGCACCCGAGACAGGAGGTTGAAGGACACACATGAAGTTTTGGAAGTATAGCCGTGTCGCTCTGGCACTGGTTGGCGCAGCGGCCCTAGGGCTTAGCATCACATGCTGCGGCGTCTACACCTCCGGTTACATGTACGTGACAGGCGCGCAGTTCAATCAAATTGGCGCATACAAAATCGACCACGACTTCGGCTATTTGACTCCTGTCACCGGCTCGCCATTTGCCAATGCCGGCGGCACTCCCGTCCAGGCAGCCATCATTCCAGGCGGACGCTTTCTGGCGGTGGTGAATCAGGGCCAGGCTGGTCAGGTCGGATCGGGCAATGTGTCCATCTACTCGATTGGCGGCGGCGGGGTCATCGCGTTTCAGCATAGCTATGCCACCTCGGGCATCAATCCAGTCGCCATCGGCCTGGCTCCGGCTGGAAATTATCTGTATGTACTCGAACAGTTCGCTCCCGATGGCTCCGGAAAAGGAGACGTCACTGTTTTTCTGATCGACCCAAGCGACGGCAAACTTACGCTGATTACCAATGCGAACACCTTCAACACCAACGGATCGCAGTTGCCGTATTTTGAGGTGGACTACAACCCGGTGCAGATGGTCTCTACTAAAGGCTTCTTGTACGTCCTGGATCAGGCCTTCAACCCAAGCCTCGTGACTCCTCCAGCGGCTTGCGTCAATGCTCCTCCAACTTCTTCATGCGTCACGCCTGACGTTTTCCTCTACGCGGTCAATACCTCAAATGGGCAGTTGACGCTGACCCAGAACGCCCCATTGACGTTAGGCATCCAGCCCGGTGCCGCGAGCACAATCGCTCTTGGGGGGTCAGGCAAATACGTTTACATTGCGGACACTGACCTGGGCAAGAGTCCCGGACGGATTCTTCCATTTCAGACAGGCACTGGCGGCGTGCTGGAAACCCTCGTCGGAGGCCCGACTGATAACGTGCCCAACGTGACCTACCCAGACGCGTTCTTGTCGAACTCAAACGGCCAGTTTTTGTATGTGGCCGACTACGGTCCGAATGCCGTGAATCAGACAAACAGTTCAATTTCGGCTTTTACGATCAGCACGCAGAATGGGCAGCTACAAGCTCTCCCCCCTTCCTCAAGCAGCAACCCGTTTTCCACGGGGTCGGGGCCGGTCTGGCTGGTGGAGGATCCAACCAATCAGTATCTCTATTCGGCGAACCACAACGACAATACGATTACGGGAAAGATCATCGATGCGACCCACGGTCTCCTCTCAGATATGTTCAAGGGCACCACATTTTCAACGGTTGGACAACCGACATTTATCGTGGTGACCGGCAGGACGTACTGAGGTCTAGATACAAGGATTTTACAATTTAAGGAATCTACCCCGGCTGCTGAATTCAAAAGCCGGGACAAAAGGAATCGCATGAAGTGGAGTCAATACTGCCGGCTCACATTGGCCCTGGTCGCGTCTCTGGCTGTTGGATTAAGCATTACCGCCTGCAACCCGAGTTTTACTCTCGGGTTTGTCTACGTTCTCAACACCAAGACCAATCCTGGCACGATCAGCGCGTATACGATCGACAGTGTGTCGGGCGCGATTACACAGGTGGCGAATTCGCCATTCACGACGAGCCAGCAATTTCCCGTGGCCGCCGCCGTCTCCAACAACAGCAAATGGCTCTATGTGCTTGGCGAGATCGACAACACTGTTTCCCAGTACACGATCGGAACGGATGGGAAGATTTACCAGGCGCACACGTACAATTCGCCGGGCACGTATCCGATCGCAATGGCGATCGATCCAAGCAGCAAGTTCCTTTTTGTGGTGGACAGCTATGCACCGGGATTCAGCGGCGTCGCTCCGCCCAACATCAACCCGCTGCAAACCAACAGCGTTCCCACCCAGGGCTGCGTGGCGGTGTATCCCATCAGCCACACGGATGGATCGCTGGGCACCCCAATCGCGGGGAACGACGGCAACTGCTTTACGGTTGGTACGCCTGCCGTCGGCTCGCAGCCCATTGGCGTCACGGCGACCGCATTCGTCAATTATCTCTATGTCGCCGACCAGGGCACGCACTCAATTTACGCATAGTCCGTCGACTACACGACTGGCGCCTTGACGCCGCTGGCCGCGAACAATTTTCAGGCTGGCGTCAAGCCGAGCGCGATCCTCAGCGATCCGACAGGTCGGTTCGTGTATGTGACCGACCAGTACCAGAACCTGATCCTTGCCTACAACATACTGACCGGTGGGGCGCTGCAATCTCAGGTCAATGGGCCGTTTCCGACCGATCTGTATCCATACGCGATGGTCGCCGACCCGCGCGGAAAGTTCCTCTACGTTACCAATTACAATTCGAACGACGTGCGCGCCTATAACA
>JBOGLY010000141.1:0-7559 GCA_050746425.1 Acidobacteriaceae bacterium | reverse complement strand
ACCCAATACAGTGCCTTCCGGCGTCGCGAGGCTTCGGTGCTGGTATCCAGAACAATCCGCTCTCGCAAGAACTCTTGGGCACTCGTTGACATCGGATTCAGCGGGGATAATGCTTTGGTCAGCGCCCAGGACGACGTGACGTTCTCGTGACTGCCTTTTGCCCACCCGACCAAATGATCTAACACACTGCGATTGTAAGGGTTTAATTCTGCGCACACGGCGTTGATGAAATCATACCCAAGCGGCGTACAGGTGAACGCGTTGAAACGTTCTCCACTTGACTCTGTAAGCCCCAGGGAGCGGAGGGGTTGCACCGTGGCCTGACGCATGGGCTGTGTAACATAGAAACTGGGTTTGCGCATGGTGGCGAACGAAAGGTCCGTTTTTCCGAACATCTTCGTTGCGCCGCGTAGACGCTGGTCGCGTTGCCAATCGTTGGCGCGGAGTGCTAACAAGCTTGCCAAGGCCTCGATGGCGTTCGCTACCTCGATGTTCTGTACTCGTTTACCGGAGTTTCGCACACGTTCCGCGACTGCGACACCCAAGGTGGCCAGAAAAAGTTGCTTTCCAAACCACACGCCGCCGAGGCCCGGAACGGCGAGGTCATTAAATGAACGCACGGTGGCTCCCAGGCCGAGTGTGCGCGTGCGTCGCTCGCTGGCGAGCGTTTCTGGGCCGAGTAAACCCCACGCAATAGTACCCACTCTTTTCTCCTGATTTAACCTTCGTGCGTATTCTCTTGCGGCCACAACCGAAGTCAAGCGAAAAGGTCCGCCGATGCAAGAGCATGCGCGTTTCCCTCGCTCCGCCTCAACTTGCCGCAGGTGCGTCCGTTTTCGGGGTATCGGACTCCTCTGGTCCACATCGGGTGTGCCATCTGCGGAACGATGGGTATTTTCCGTGTTCAAATGCGGTACAGGAGTTCCGAGTCCATCACCGCCCTGCCGTGTTCGCTATTCTAGCGTCGCGAAGGAACCTCGCCCATAACACAGAAATCGCTTACCCTTGTATGCTTGGCATCCTCGGCCCATGATCGAGCCAGCCTTAGCAAGTGCTCATGCGTTGCAAACCGCCGGCGGGCACTCAACTGACTGCACCGCTGCATTCCAGCAAACCGCCTTGTTCGCTGATTGGATCGCCTGGAACAGTGGAGTGTGCCGACCCGCCTAAATGACATAGCATAAACCTAGGTGTCCATTGGAGCCAGCAAGAATTGACCACCAACTTGAAGACGACAACCAGAATTTGTCGTGCCATGAGGGTGACGTTTCGGTGGTGTATGAGTGACATTTACGATTCTGAAAACCTCGCAAACCAAGGCTGACTGCGGCGGAGCAGATATATATTAACATTTCGTTAACGAAGCTGTGATATTCTAAAATAAGGCATGATCCGTATCTCGCAACAGGATAATGCCGCAGGTGCCAAGCGTTACTACGCCACGGCAGATTATTACAGTGAAGGACAGGAGCTGGTCGGCTCCTGGGGCGGAAAGGGCGCATCCCGGCTTGGGCTTTCCGGAACGGTGGACAAATCCTCATTCGAGCGGCTCTGCGATAATCTCGACCCAAGGACCGGCGAACCGCTCACGGTGCGAACGCGTACCGAGCGGACGGTCGGTTACGATTTCACCTTCTCTGTGCCGAAGTCGGTGTCGCTCCTGTACGCCTTGAGCGGCGATGAGGGCATTCTGGATGCCTTCCGGGGTGCGGTGAGTGAGACGATGCGGGATATGGAAGCGGAAATGAAAACCCGCGTCCGCAAGGATTTCCAGGATTATGACCGCACGACGGGCAACATGGTCTGGGCGGAATTCATTCACACCACGTCGCGGCCGGTGGACGGCCTTCCCGATCCGCAATTGCACGCCCATGTTTTCGTCTTCAACACGACCTGGGACCAGGAAGAAAAGCGGTGGAAAGCCGGCCAGTTCCGCGAGCTGAAACGCGATGCCCCGTATTTCCAGGCGGCGTTCAGGGTGCGGCTGGCGAACAGGCTCCAGGACATCGGCTTCGGGGTTGAGCGCAAGCGGGATGATTTCGAGATCGCCGGGATACCGGCGGATGTGCTGAAACGCTTCTCGCGGCGAACGGCGCTAATCGAGAAACTGGCCGCCGAGAAGGGCATCACCAATCCCGACCGCAAGGCGGAGCTTGGGGCTGAGACTCGCGAGAAGAAGGGGTCGGCGCTGTCCCTGGAACGCTTACGCAAGGAATGGAATGGGCGTCTCTCCGACCGCGAGCGCCGTGACCTGGCGGCGGTTCATCGGCGCGAGCGGAAGCATGCGCGCCCTGAGCGTAGCGATGGCAAGGCGGTCGAGTACGCCATCGAGCATAGTTTCGTGCGTGAGGCGGTGCTCCCGGAACGCAAGCTGCTCACCGAAGCCCTGAAACGTGGGATCGGCACGGTAACGGTGGAGGGCGTCACACGCGAGATGCAGAAGCGGCCCCTGATCCGCAGCGAGGTCGAGGGCCGCAAGATGGCGACGACGAAAGAGATGGTCGCCCTGGAGTCGCGGCTGATCGATTTCGCTCGCGTTGGGCGGGGGCGATGCCGGCCGCTCGGCGATCCGAAGCGGCCCTGCTCCCGCGACTGGTTCAACGAGGGACAAAAGGCAGCCGTCCGCCATGTTCTCGGCTCGCGTGACCGCGTGATGATTATCCGCGGTGTCGCCGGAACGGGGAAAACGACACTTGAACAGGAGATCGGCGAGGCGTTGGCCGACGCCGGCAAGCCGGTGGTTGCCCTGGCGCAGTCGGTCAAGGCCAGCCGGGAAGTTCTGCGTCAAGAAGCGGGCTTCGCCGATGCTGACACGGTGGCAAGGTTTCTGAAGGATGAGCTTATGCAGGCGTCGGCCCGTGGCGGCGTCATCCTGGTCGATGAGGCCAGCCAGCTTGGTACGCGGGACATGCTCAAACTGTTCGGCGTGGCCGAACGGGTAAACGCCCGCGTGCTCCTCGTCGGCGACCGCCGGCAACACCGCAGCGTCACGGCGGGGGAACCGCTGAAGCTTTTGGAGGAAAAGGCGGGGCTGCGTGTGGCCGAGGTCACGGAAATCCTTCGCCAGCAGGGTGACTACAAGAAAGCCGCTGGGCTGCTTAGCGAAGGACGCACCGGACAGGCGTTCGAGGAACTCGATAAACTCGGCTGGATCAAGCAGGTTCCTGACGGTGAACGCTACAGGCAACTGGCCGATGCTTATCTGGCGGCCGTTGCCGAGAAGAAACGCGGCGGGAAGTGCAAGTCGGCGCTCGTGGTGTCGCCGACTCACGCAGAAGCAGATCGAATAACGGATGCCATTCGCCGGGGGCTGAAGGCGCGAGGCAAATTGTCCGGTGAACGCATGGTAAAGGCATGGGTTCCGGCGCACCTGACGGACGCGCAGAAAACCGACCCGACCCAGTATGACGCAGGCGACCTGATTCAGTTTCATCAGAATGCCGCTGGGTTCAAGAAGGGATCGCGTCTGGTGGTGGCCGAGGGAGTCAGGACACCCATCGAGCACGCCAAGCGGTTCGAGGCGTACCGGCCGTTGCAGCTCGCTCTGGGCCTGGGTGATCGGGTTCGGGTCACGGCCGGAGGCAAGACCAAGGATGGCAAGCATCGCCTGAGTAACGGGTCGATGCTCACCGTCGAGGGATTTACCAAGCGCGGCGACATCATCGTCGATCACGGCTGGGTCATCGACCGCGACTTCGGCCACTTGGCGCACGGATTTGTCGTCACGAGCCACGCCAGCCAGGGGGTTACGGTGGATAAGGTATTCATCGGAGTGTCCAGCGAATCCTTCCCGGCAACTTACCAGCGGACGGCGTATGTGGCGGTGACGCGGGGCAAGGAACAGGCACAGATTTTTACCGACGACAGGAACGAATTGCTGAAGGCGATGACCCGGCCTGATGAACCAATGTCGGCGACGAGTCTTGCCGAATCGACAAAACAGAAACCGGGCTTGAAGCGTGGGCTGGTGAAATCGTTGACGCTTGCTCGTCAGATTCCCGCCTTTGCAAAGCAGAACAATTCCATCCACCAGGGTAATGCCGGCAATTCGGCACCGGAACGGGACATGAGCCATGACCGATAAGCCAACACATCAGGATCGATTGAAAGGAATCCTCCACTCGGAAGAGAAAGCCTCGCCGCCGGCGAAAAAGGAAGCGGAGGCCGATGGGGCGGAAGCATCGTGCGCGGCGTTTGGCTACCTGCGCGGACTCCGGGACGCATCGGCTTCGGTGGAGTTCCGCTTCCGGGACGGCAATTCCATTTTCTTCCCTTACAGCTTGCTCGGTCCGTGGCAGTACAACCCTTCCGAGGGGTTACTCCTGAGATTTTCAGGAGACATCGGGTATCTGGTTCTCATCCGGGGCAGCAATCTGGATAAGCCACTCAGCGAGGGCGCGATCAACCTCACCAATGCCGGCCTGCAACGGCATCGCGTGCTGTGGATCAGAGAGATGACCGAGGAAGACATCCAGCGGGTGGGCGAGACCGGCCCCACTGTAGACTCCATCGAGGTCGGGGAATTCACCACGCACGAAGAGCGCCGCGAATGGATCAGGAACAAGGCCCCGGCCTTCCTGGGCGAGTCAGCGGAATAGCCTATGGGGTGAGCCGGTTGCCAGGAGGGACGATCAGGAGTACAAATAAGCGCGTTCGATGTTCAATGAGGTCATTCCCTGGGTCAATCAGCTCGTAGCGATTTCTCGGCAATAGCTATTTCGCAAGCGAGTTTTGAACACAAGCTGGACTTCCTGGCGACCTATGTTCACGAACTCTCTTGTATTCGACCGCCGCCGTCAAGCTGTCAAGGACTACCTGCGCGAGCAGTTCCGCTTCAAGAACATTGAAAACTTCTTAGCTGATATTCCAACATTTTCATTAAGACTCATTGAATACGGTTTGGATATAGCTGTTCCCGCTTTGTGCGAACTGATTGATGATCCCGACACATTTGTACGAATCTTTGCGGCATTGTGGATACGTTTAACCCGTCAAAATACTCCGCGATACGTGCGCCCCGAGCATGATCGCCAAGCGGTGCGAGTCCTGATGGAAGCCCTTTCCGGTGGGACAATCGAGCAAAAGATCATGACCATGAGTTTTTTGACTATCAGAGAGTATAAGTCTACAAAACCGCCACGTTTCCCTTTAGAAGCGATTCCCATTCTCACGAAGATGTTGAGACATTCGGACTCCCGTCTAAAAATCATGGCGGCAATCACCATGCTACCACAGAAGCCAACTCGTGCGATGGGGCGTGTGATTCAGATACTGGAATCAGCTCTGGTTGGTGATGATCCCACTTTTTCTGTACTGGCTGCGCAAGCTTTCGGTGGGGTCCAGGTGCGGCGCAAGGACGCGGTGCGTGCAATGCTCCGAAAACTTGTTCAAATGGAGCCTGAATATCAATTGTCATTTGTTGTAGCCCTTGCCTCGATGGGGCCTGATGCCATTCTCGCAGTGCCGGACCTGATCGAACACTTTCGTTCGCCAAACTGCGACGTGACAGTAAAAGCAGCCATCATTAAATCGCTTGGCGTTATCTGCGGCGTCCCTGAAAACAACGGCCGAAAAAGACGCGACGCACTCCGCAGAAAAGTACGCGACATCATGCTTGCTGCGATCAGGTCCAACGATTGGCCGGTTGTGTGGGGAGCAGTCGATGGTCTTAGGTACACAGGTGGTGTTCCCCCTGAAGCAGTGACGTTGTTGATCTCGATGCTTAATCACCCGACCGCTGAGGTTCGCGGCATGGCCGCACAATCCCTGGGTGAACTTAAACCTGTTCCAGAGGCCGCGATTCCGATTCTCACTGAACGTCTTCAAATCGAGGATCGGGACGACGTGATGGTTATGGTCGTGGCAACACTGGCGGCAGCGGGGCTTGCGGCACTCCCTGGGCTACTCGCGCTGTTGTCTACCGATGATGCTAAGCTCCTGGCGCGAATAGCCGACGTTTTTATGCGAAGCGGACCAGACACCGCATTACCACTGGCCTCCGAACTTCTCCTACATCCCGATGAAAATGTCCGGGAATACTTTCTTGTAATTCTCAATCGGATGGGGCCACGCGGATTGCCGGCGCTGCCGGTTGCCATCGCGTTGCTCGATCATCCTGAGGCGCTGCCGAGGCAGCATGGCGCAATGGCGATATGCTTCATGGGGCCGAACGCGAAAGAGGCCGTGCCTCGTTTGATCGGCTTATTGAACGACACGAATCTCGAAACGGCTCATTGGGCTGAGAATGCGATTACCCGCATCGGCGCATCTTCGGTTCCTGCTCTGCGCCAGGCTCATCATGACCCGAAATGCTCTAATTCCGGCAAGATCACCGAACTCCTTCACTATTTCGGCACTTCCGCGACGGAAACGGAAGCAGATGGCTTCGCTTGGGTGGACGATGATGAGACGCTCATCCTGTTCGCCTGGATCAGCCAGCGTCTGCGGACGAAAGTCGAGTCAATGAATCAGTTGGCAGAAGAACTGGAAAGGCTGTACCAGACGGGAGCATGGAATCACGCTTTGCCCATACGTGCTTCTAGCATTCGGACTCGCCTCAAGGCTTTGGAAGAAAAGATCAATCGAAAAAGAAATTCCACTATCAAGCTCATGCAAAGCTCCGGCGGCAGCCGGAAACCGCAAAATCTAACCGACGAGGGCCAGGTAGTGTTGGACCAAGTCATCACCTATCTGCGAAAAAAAGACATGCTGGTCATTCCGGGCCAGGAAACTTCAGCGAACACCTCAGCGAACGGTTGACGCGACGTTGAAAAAGTGATTACCTGCCGCGTATTGAAATCATTGTTCGCCGCATGTCAGACCAGCCATCGCCCCGGATCGACTATACCCGCATCCATTTTCCGAGTGACTCGGTCACCATCGGCACACTCCGCGCGGTAAGCCCATTTCGCCTGGACGTGGATGAGCCCAGGTTCATCGATGAAGTGGGCATGTTGACGGTAGAACGGCTATTGGCCCGCCGGGCATTCGATGCCGCTCTCGGCCGGCCAGTCACAGACAAAGACGATGTTCCCAGCCGCAAAGGCTGGATTGACGACCTTGCTGACGATTACAAGAGATACGGCGTAGCGAGAGGTCCGAAAACGGCCTTGCGTCTCATTGAAGCATTCGAGGCCGAAGCGGCCTCGCAGGCACGCGAACATCTCGGAAGAACTCCCTAAAAAAGCGGTTGTTACCATCAAAACCCCATGAATTCATGGAGTTTTTCGCTGCGCGGATGTTTCCGCGCAGATCCCGCGTTTTCCGATCCTGATTTATTCTCCTTTCCATCGTGGGGTGCGTGTCCGGCCTCGACGAATGTTGATCCGGAACGATCTATTTCAGGTCTCACGCATGCCACTTGAGATTGGGGAACCAACAGCGAGGGTTACCGCGATGAACAATCAAAAGCCAACCACCGAACTCCGCCTGCTTGACTGGTTCAAGACCGATCCGAAAGAACTGGCCCGCCACGATGACCCGGAAAAGATTCGCCACCAGGGCGAGGACATGCTGGCCAACGGCCAGCTTCAGGCAGTCGGGGCCACCGAAGACGGTCG
>JBOGLY010000140.1:0-7560 GCA_050746425.1 Acidobacteriaceae bacterium | reverse complement strand
GGGCGAGATATAAGACGCCCGTTTTGCCGGCTTGAAGGTCAAGGTAGTTTGCCGCGGGAATCGGCAACGCGAGAGTCCGCTGATCGATGTTGTCGAAATCAATGGTAACGACGACCGGCTTCTTTGCCGCTTCTCCAGCCTTGCCTGCGCTCTTGTCTTTTGACGTTGCAGCCGCATTTGCGCTGTCGCTTTGCTTAGCCTCTGCCGCGGATTTTTCGTCGTCGCTTTCCGGAGAAATAGGCGAGGGTAGGTCTTTCCGCAGGACCGCCACATAAACGCTCCGGGTTACAGGATGCGCGTCGCTGGTCATGTCGAACCCGACCGCGCTGAGGCCGACGTTCGTGCTGGCGGTAAAGTAGAGATACTTCCCGCTCTTATCGAACGCGGGATACAGCGCATCACTCATGCCGTCGGTGACCTGCGTCGCCTTGTGCGTGGCCAGTGAGTACACAAATACCGCGGACAAGTGGTTCGGTAGCTGCTTCGTATACGCGATCCATTGGCTGTCCGGTGACCATCGGATGTTCAACGAGCTGCCGTCCAGGCCATCCGCGCATGTGTCCGTGTCCATTTTGACCGGAGTGGGATGATCCAGGCTGACATACCAGTAATTCAACCGCTTGTCTGCATAGGCAATCTTCTTGCTGTCCGGCGACCAGGTCGGCGAATAGAAAAACGAGGGCGGATCGCCGAGGCTGATTTTCTTGACCGGTCCCAGCCCGTTCTGGTTGCGAATGTGCAGCGCGTACTCTCCCGACTCGTCGGAGAAATACGCGATCGACTGCCCGTCCGGAGACCACGCGGGGTCGCGGTCGGCGACCGACGGCGACTTCGTGATATTGCGGATGTCGCCCTTTTCCGCGGGCACGGTCAGGATTTCTCCATGCGCCTCAAACACAGCGCGTTTCCCGGACGGAGAAATCTCCGCGTTCTGGATTTGATCGGCGACCTTCACGAAATGCGGCGCGAGCTGCGGCATGTCGCCCGCGACCTGAACATGCATCACATTGTCCTTGCCGGACTTTAGATCGTACAAATGCAACACGCCGAACTGGGAATAGACGATTGCGCCCGGTCCAGCTGACGCGGAGCTGATGTCGAACCCGTTTTTGTTTTCGATCAACTGCGAAACTTTTTTCGTCCCGATGTCATACGCAAACAGGGTCACGGGGCCGTTGCCGTCGGAAAGGAAATAGATTTTGTTCCCAATCCACATTGGGTTTTTGTCGTTTGAATTCACGCGCGGAATTTCCACCACGCTGGAATCGGCGAGCTTGGCGATCCAGACTTTGAGCGTTTGACCGCCATGGTAGTGCTGCCAGAACGGTTCCCACTGAAAGAGCGGTTCGTAGGCCAGATGCGTGCCGTCCGGAGAAAAGGACCCGTCCTCCGCCATAGGCAACGGTATTTCTTTCGGAAAACCTCCCGTGGCAGCAATGGTAAAAAGATGATCGGGATCGGAATGGCTATGCCGGTGCGAGCGAAAAAGGACCGATTTGCCGTCGGGCGTCCAGCCGACTGCGACATCCGGCCCAGGATGATAGGTCAGGCGAAGAGGCTCTCCGCCTGCGGCCGATACCACGTAAACGTCCAGATTGCCGTTGTAATTGCCGGTGTAAGCGATCTTCGATCCATCGGGAGAAAATATCGGGCCACTCAGGGTATCCGTGCCGGTGACCAGTCGCTGCGCGGCCCCGCCCTCGCGCCCGACTATCCAGATATCGCCGCCGTAGGCGAACGCAATTCGGGTCTCGCTTAGGCTAGGAGACTGCAGCAGCAGCGGCTTTATGGACTTCTGCCCGAAGGCTGCGTTGAATCCAATGAACGCGAGAAGCAGTCCAGAAAATATTGCGAACGGGGTCCGTCTATATCGGCGATGAGAGATCATATCCGGCGATTGTCCTTTGCGGCGGTTCTGTCGTTAGTACGCCAGAGTACCTGGCCTGGTTCCATGGAGTATTGGTTCCGGCGAGAATCATACCATTCCGGCACCCGCATTAAACCCTATAACCGGCAACCGTACGTCGAGCTTGTCATACGCCAATCTACTGCAAGTATTCGGTTGGATTCTCATTCCGTTGGCCCTGCATGGCTCGCCGGTATTTTGCGCCACACAACGAAATGATGAGATGCCCTCGACCCACGCGGCCCGGAGCTGAGGTTCTCGCGCCTTCGTAAGGCTTTGTCATCCTGAGCGCAGCGAAGAACCTCGTGGTCGATTTTCAACCTGGGTGCCCCGTGCCTCGCTTCTGAGGCATGGGATTTGTTCGAATATTAGAAGGCTTTGTCATCCCTGGTCGCCTGGGCAACCCGACCGTAGATAGAAAATGTAGATAGAAAATATTGTCATCCCGACCGAAGGCCGCTGCAGCGACCGCAGTGGTGAGACCTGCGGCTCCTGTGAAAACAAAACCATTCTCGTACACTTGTCCCAAGAGGGATTTTCCGATGAGCGACGGTCGTGAGGAGCGCGAACAGCAAGAGCAGCGCCGCCGGCAGGAGCAGCAGGAAGACCGCCGCAAATACCTCGACGACCGCCTCGACCGCTTCCCCGTCGACCCCTTTCACCCCGAACGCCCCGACTCCTAAAGCATCCGGGTGCACCACCCGCGCCGACCGCTCGGGGGACCGTTGGGAGAACACAAGCGCGTTTCTCGCTAGCAACCTACATGCTGGCACCTGTCCACTCAGCCGACTTATCGTCTATATGTTCACGTAATCTCCTACGAGATCACCGGATAGAAATGCCGATTGACTTTGCTTCGAGCATGGACCACAATGAAACTGCTCTTTACGTGAATTTCCTCAACGGTCATATTTCGGCCGAGGTAAGTCGGGCGTTTCGCCGGACTGGTAACGATTGGCGACATTTACCAGCGCGGAGGGAAAATGTTCCTCAACGCATCTTGCCGCCGCCAGCAGTATGGATAGATCGAGAACGCGTTGAGGAACATTTCCCCTCCGCGCTTATCTCGGGGGTAGAGAGCACCGGATGAGCAGGAGAGCCTTGGGAGCAAATTGGGCACATTCTCAGACTCAGTAAACCCGAGTTCATTCAAGATTCTGACTCAGCCCGACTACATCTTCCTCTGTGGCGGAAGGCTGGGCGACTTTGCACAGTCCCTCCGCGCCCACTTCTACAAAGACAAAGTACTAACAAATCCTGACTTGCGCAAAAGGGTTCAACTTGCTGAAAACGCCGACAAATGGTACCTATCCCGCAGGGTATTCGCGGACCTATTGGAGCTTGAAGAGTACCTCGCAGGTCTTTCTGCATGCATCCTGTTGTTTGTGGAGAGTCCGGGAGCAATAGCTGAGTTTGGCGCGTTCTCCCAAATGGAGCTCCTCCAAGATAAGCTGGTTGTGGTCATTGAGAATTCCGACTACGAGCAGACGTCGTTCATACGAAACGGGCTCGTTGAGCGTGCAAACCGGATAAGACCGAAAAGCGTCCTATCCTATCCATGGTTTTCAACTCAACCTGAAGGCGGGATCCGCGGCATTGACCCTGCAGGCGCAGCCGCCACATCGGATGAGATAGAAAAGGAGATACAGAAGATACTCAAAAAAAAGCCGAAAACCACGGCGTTTAGAAATGACGACCACGGGCACCGGATGCTGTTAATCGCTGACCTCGTCACGCTGAATGTTATAGTCCTGCAACGAGAACTCAAGGCAATTCTCGACAGTCTCGAGATGTCAATCAAGCCTTCCGAATTAAAGAAGTACCTATTCCTACTAGATCAGCTCGATCTGATTTCTACCTTTCGACATGGGAATGTTGTATACCACCTAAACCCATCGGGCATACCCGAGTATGTGGATTATGCCCCGAAGACACCCATGGATCGATCAAGGTTGAGGACACTCCTACGTGCCGATCTTCGGATGACCCGAAAGAAAAACAATGCGCTCTCGGCATTTAAAAGACGGAGCGTGGGGATAGCGCCATGAGCAACCTGCTGGAAAGGATGGCCAATGATCTTGCGCTTCCGCCCGACGACTTACTTTATCTGGTGAAGTCCGCACCGCACCGCTATAAGGTGTACAAGATTCCGAAGAAAGCACCCGGCAAGAAGCGGACGATTGCGCAACCCGCACGCGAGGTTAAACCGCTGCAATACTGGGTGATGAAAAACGTTCTAGCCGCGTTCCCAATTCATCCTGCCGCAGTTGCGTACCGCGCTGGGAGAAGCATTCTCGACAACGCCGCCCCGCACGCTGCTCATAAGTATCTGTGCAAGCTAGACTTTATGAATTTTTTCCCATCAATTAAGTCGACGGACTTTGTGAAGTTCATGCGTTTGAACGCGCTCGCGACGGTGTGGAGCGAGGAGGAAATTGACTATCTATCAAAGATATTATTTTGGCGGAAAAAAAGGGATAATGTCCCTGAGCTTTCTATAGGCGCACCCAGTTCTCCGCTCTTGTCGAACATCCTATTATTCAACTTCGACCTCAAGATTGAGACGCTTTGCGCCAGATGCGGTGTGACGTATACGCGATACGCAGACGATCTGTCGTTTTCGACGAATGAGCCAGACGTTTTGAGTCAACTGGAAGAGCAGGTCGCGGAACTTTGTAAGAAAACTCGGCCTCCTCGGTTGAAGCTAAACGAAACCAAGACCGTTCATGCTTCGAAAAAGGGTCTGAGACGGGTGACGGGCCTCGTCCTCGCGAACGATGGACGCGTTTCGATGGGAAGAGAAAGAAAAAGGGAGATTAGCGCTGGGTTTCATAGGTACGTACGCGGGATGCTCAACGAACAAGAGATCTCCCAATTAGGAGGAATGATCTCCTTTGCTAAATCTGTCGAGCCAATGTTTCTTCAGCGTCTCGCGAGGAAATATGGTGCCGTGGCTCTCAATCACCTGCTCTCAACCCACGGGCCGCTGAACTCCAACTGACCGGCTTCATATGCGGATTGTCCGCTTTCCAGCCGCAATTTCGGGCGACATGGGCGTGACCGCCAGAACGTCTAAAGCAAGTCGTCGTAATATCCTCTCGAAGTAGATCGCTCTTCATGCATCCATTCACGCGAGCACGGTTCCTGATTCTGTTCCTGGCCGCGATCCTCGTCTGTGGAGCGGCCCACGCCCTCCCGGCACCGCCGCAGTCGTCCACTCCAGCTTCGCAATCCGCTCCAGCCCAATCCTCAGCGCCCGTCACAAACACTCAGCAATCTATGCCCGTGCGGCCAGCACCCACCGCAACGCAGCAACCCCCGAAATCGCCAGCACCCTACACTCTGCCGCCGACGCTACTCGCAAAAGCCATCACTCTCACCCGCCTGCGCGCCATCCTCTCCTTCGGAGGGACAGCCTGGACCATCCTGGTGCTGCTGCTCATCCTCGCCTGGCGCTGGCCCGCATTCCTGCGCAACTGGGTCGAGCGCATCACGCCCCGCCGCTGGCTCCAGGGACTCGCGTTTCTCCCCATCGCCATTCTCTTTCTCACCGTGGTCTCGCTCCCATTCGATATCTACGGCCAGCACATCGAGCGCGCCTATGGCCTCTCCGTCCAGTCCTGGCCCAGTTGGACCGGCGATCAACTGAAGGGTCTCGGCCTCTCCATTGTCATCGGCACCCTGCTGCTGCAGCTCTTGTTCCGCATCATCCGCAAATCCCCGCGCCGCTGGTGGCTCTGGTTCTGGGCCTGTCTGGTTCCCGTCATCGTGTTTGCCGTATTCGTCTCGCCCATTTGGATCGATCCCATCTTCAACCACTTTTCTCCGCTGCGGAAAAGCGATCCCGCGCTCACTGTCCAGTTAGAGCGCCTCGCCCAGCACGCCGGACTCGACATTCCCCCACGCCGCATGTTTCTGATGAAGGCCAGCGAAAAAGTCACTGGCCTCAACGCCTACGTCACCGGCATTGGCTCGACCACCCGCATCGTCGTTTGGGACAACACCATCAAGAAGCTGCCGCCAAATGAAATTCTGTTCGTCGTCGGCCATGAGATGGGCCACTATGTGCTGCACCATATCTACAAAGGCCTGGCGTTCACCATCGCCGTGCTGGTCGTTTTGCTGTGGCTGGGGTATCTGGCCGTCGGCTGGCTGATTCGCCGCTATACCCGCTGGGCTATTCGCGCCCCCGACGATTGGGCCGCGCTCGCGGTCTTGCTGCTGGTGTTTACCTGCATCGGCTTTCTTTTCTCGCCCATTGCCAACTCGTTCAGTCGATGGGAGGAGCACCAGGCAGACATTTTTGGCCAGGAGGCCATCCACGGACTGGTTCCCGATCCGCAGATCACCGCGCAAAAAGCGTTTGTCGCCCTGGGCGAGAATTATCTTGAAGCGCCGAATCCAAATCCGGCGATTGAATTCTGGCTCTACAGCCATCCTTCGATTTCCCAGCGGGCCAACTTCGCCGCCCACTACGATCCCTGGCTGCCAGGCCGCCATCCACGATATTTTCACAAACATTGATCCGGCCCTAAAGCATTGCCTTCGGGTGGCCCATTCTAGCCGCGTACTTTGCGGCTAGAGTGGGATTTGCAAAGTCCATTCCAACCGGGCCAGATCAATAACTACCCAGATTCGCGCCTAATTTCATGAGAGGATCGATTGCATGGACTGTCTATTTTGCAAAATTGTCGATGGAAAAATTCCCGCGAAAAAATTGCATGAGGACGAGCTATGCATCGCCTTCGCCGACATTCATCCGCAGGCTCCCACGCATTTTCTCGTCATCCCAAAACAACACATCGCATCGCTCGCGCGGGCCGCCGCCACAGACAAAAATCTGCTAGGCCATTTAACCTTGGTCGCCACCGAGCTGGCAGCGAAACAGGACCTGTCCAAAGGTTTTCGCATTGTCGTGAATACCGGCGAAGAAGGCGGCCAGACCGTCGATCATCTGCATCTGCATGTGCTCGGCGGCCGCCCCATGCACTGGCCCCCAGGATAGAAAACCGATCTTTCCCAATAAACCAATTCGTTTGGGTCGTCTCACCCGAATAGTTCACGCATGAATGGGCGATGGCAGCGGGTTGCCATTCACGTACGTGTACCGGTTGAAGCTCTGCGGGTTGCTCAGGTCATAACTGCCGTTGTAGGGGTCGGGCCGCAGCCAGCGAGTCTGCTCGGTCGAGCAATTGCGGAACGTAGCAGCGTCGCCACCGTACTCCGTGTCCTGGGTGAGGCCCGCATAGGAGAACGAATCGTTTGTGTTCGACGACAGCGTTTCGCCGTAGGGACTCAGCACGTTCGTTCCCGTGACGTTGCCCGATCCGTCCGTGGTCATCGCCAGCGATCCCAGATGGTCCGGCAGCCGGTAGCTCGGCAACGCCGACTGAGTTCCCGCCACTTCCGCAATTATCCTGCCCCCCGCCCAGATCAGGTCTGTATACGCCCCGCTGCTGGCATTCAGCAATGCGATCGGCTCGCCGTTGAAATAGATCGTCTCCGTCGGATAGCTGCCGCCGGTCTTCTCCACCCGCTGGTCCAGCGCATCGTAGGTGTACTGCGCCGAGTTGGTGGAAGTCAGCATCCCTTCCGCCATCATTGCTTCGCCGCCTGCTTTGAATTCGACTGCTGGGGAGCGAACGCTTCGGGGT
>JBOGLY010000139.1:0-7575 GCA_050746425.1 Acidobacteriaceae bacterium | reverse complement strand
ATGATCGATATGGACATACTGGATCGTTATTTGCAGGCGGTTGGGTTTTGGCTTCCACGGCAACACAGAAAAGATATCCTGGCCGAGATTGCCGAGGATCTGCGCTCGCAGATTGAGGAGCGGGAGATTGCATCTGGCCATCCGCTCGACACCGCCGAAATCGAAGCCATTCTCGAGCACCGAGGTCGGCCGATGCTGGTCGCACGACGATACAGCGAGCAGCAATATTTTATTGGCCCGGTCTTCTTTCCTCTTTACCGGTTTGTGCTGAAGATTCTCGCAGCGTGCTTCCTGGTGCCGGCAGTTCTGTCCGCTGGCGGCTTCTTTGCGTCCAGAACCGGTGCCTCGGGGAACTGGCTTCCCGGGCTTCTCGGTACGCTGTTTCCGATATCGCTGACGGCGCTCTACATGGTGGTTGCCGTCACCGTGCTGTTTTTCATTTTGGATCGTCAGCAACAGCGCACGGGCTTCCTGAACAAATGGCGCGCAAGGAACCTTGCAGCCATTCGGCTCGGACATCAAACATCGCGAGCCAGTGCGATTTGGGGCATGACTTCAAGCGCATTGACTTTTCTCTGGTTGCTTGCAATTCCGCACTACCCCTGGCTGTTGCTGGGGCCTTCGGCGTATTATGTCACACCCGCCCCACTCTGGTACCTGTACTACCGCGTTCTGCTGGCCTTTGCCGCAGTGTCCACAGTGGAGAACGTGGTCCGGGTGGTCCGGCCTGCATGGAAAAACATCGCCTCGGTCCTCCATATAAGCATCGTGCTTGGCGGTCTGATCCTGCTGCGTCAGATGATGCATCACCCGGTGGCCTTCGACCTGCGGCAGGGTGTGGCAGCGACAGCCCACGCGAAGGGCGTGGTGGCGATTGTGAATGCGGTCGTGGTTATAAGCTTGCCGTGGGCATCAATAGGACTGTGGATTGCGCTGATCGTCGTGGTATGGATACTGATATCGCGGATGTGGGAAGGGCGAGGTCTCCACGCTCAAACTAAGGCCACCTCGAGCTCACTATAACGGAATGCTGGCTCGCCTCGAAGGAACGTGGCACCTAGAACAATTCCGTTCCCCATAGATCGTGCAGATGGATTACACCTTCCACTCGGTCCTCTGCGTCGACGACGACCAGCGAAGTGATCTTGCGTTCTTCCATTCGCCGCAGAGCTTCCGCTGCGAATTCATCGCCGGAGATGGTCTGCGGATTGCGATGCATCGCCTCTCCGGCGGTCTTTCCGAGCGTTCTAGCGCCTTCCCGTTCCAGCAACCGGCGCAAATCGCCGTCGCTCAGCAGGCCGACCAGCTTTCCGTCCTCCACCACGGTCGTCATGCCCAGGCCTTTGCGCGACATCTCGTAAATCACGTCTTTCATGGGCGCAGCGAGACCAACACGGGGCACGGTATCGCCCGCATGCATTAACTGCTCCACTCGCATCAGGCGCTTGCCCAGCTTGCCGCCGGGATGAAGGTTGGCGAAGTCCTCCGCGCGAAAACCCTTGCGGGCGGAAATCGCGATCGCAAGCGCATCGCCCAGCGCCAGCATCGTTGTTGTCGAGGCGGTCGGAGCAAGGCCCAACGTACAAGCCTCCTGCTCCACCGAGCAGTCGAGCGCCACGTCGCTTGCCACGGCCAGCGTGGATTGCATATCGCAGCAGAACGTAATCAGCGCATCGCCAATCCGTTTTAACATTTCAAGCAACCGCAGAATCTCTTCCGTCTCGCCGCTGGCGGACAGAGCAATCACTACGTCGCCTTTGGCGAGCATGCCCAGATCGCCATGGTGTGCTTCGGCAGGGTGCAAGAAAAGCGCCGGCGAACCGGTTGAGCTGAGCGTCGCCGCAATTTTCTGCGCAATGATGCCGCTCTTGCCCATACCTGTGACCACCACGCGCCCGCCCGTCGCGCCGCAGGCGACAACCAGATCGACCGCCCGCGCAAACTGGTGTGCCATTGTATTGGCGGAGTTCTGGTCACCTTCCAAGCGTTCGGCCAGCCGCAGCAATGCTTCAGCCTCGATCCGGACCAACTTCGATGGATCGACGGTGCCGCGCGGGGAATCCTCGAATTTGAGAGTGCGTTTCATTCGCAGGTGGAGCGGGAGATGTCTGAGATAAACGATACCGCATTCGTCGGCGAAGTTATCTTTGAAGGCCGAGGATCTGCGCCTTTGACGCATCCGATAGAAATGCGTCCTCCGCGACCGATACAATATGGGTATATCCCGTCCGAGAATTTTTCTCCACGGGTCGAGGGAGCGGCAATGAAGCGCAGTGCAATCGTGGTGGTGGTTCTGGTGGTGGGAATTGCAGCAATGGTCTGGTCGGGAATGATGGCTTACCGGATGAGAAAGGCGCTCCACACGCCGCCGGGACAGCCCCAGATTCAAATGCTCACCAATTCGTCCGCGGGACCGGGTCAGGGTAACGCCGCCGCCAAAGTCGACGCGGATTCTCCTTCCGCGGAGGGCCTGCCCGATTTCCGCGAAAAGCCCGCGCCAGGATTTACGTTGAAAAGCATTGACGGCAAAACCGTCTCGCTTTCGGATTACAAGGGTAAGGCCGTTCTGTTGAATTTCTGGGCCACCTGGTGCGGCCCGTGCAAGCTGGAAATGCCATGGCTGATCGACATGCAGAAAAAATATGCGTCTCGCGGATTTACAGTTTTGGGCATTTCCGAGGATGACGGATCCACGAAAGCGGTCAGCGATTTCATGGCGAAAATGGGCGTCGATTATCCGGTTTTAATGTACGACGATCAACTTAACAAGGAGTACGGCGGCGTCGATTATCTGCCGATGTCTTATTACATCGGGCGCGATGGCAAGGTAGTGGTCGAGGCTGGCGGACTTATCTCCGAAAGCGAAATGGAAACCGATATCCAGAAGATCCTTGCTACCGGAGCCTAACGTGCGCGCAGGAAAATTAGCGGCGGTGTTGACGCTGGTTGCCTGGATCGCTTGCTCGGGAACAATCGTCGCGCAAACGGCGTGGCAACCGGCGCCGCGTGGAATCGGTTTCGGCCAGCAGAAGTCGAAGCAGTGGGTGCAGTTGGTTTCCTCATCACGCATTTCTATCAAGGCGGCTGCGACCGCGCCGACAAACGTTTACCTGCGGTTTACGATTCAGGACGGCCTGCACATTAATTCCCACACGCCGCATTCAAGTTTTCTGATTCCGACGGTGCTCACGCTTGGTCAAATATCCGGCGTCCAGGTTGCTCAAATCGACTACCCGAACGGCGCTGATTATCATTTTCAATTCTCGCCCAAGGACGCACTGAGCGTGTATACAGGCGAATTCGCAGTGCAGATTCATCTCCGCGCCCGCGCAGGTCGATACATTATCCACGGCCACTTGCACTACCAGGCCTGCGACGACCGAACCTGCAATCCACCCCGGATGTTGCCTGTGCAACTGGAAATAACTGCAAATTAGCTAACACCTGGTGCTGATCGGTAAGCAACCGGACATTATGTTCGAAGCCTGGAAAAGTAAAGTAAACAGGCACTCACCAAAATAGCCGCAGCCGGAGTGCCATCTGCGCCAGATCATTGTCCCGATGCCGTTACCGGCAGCAACAGCATCTTCGAAGCAGTTCGATTATGCGTCTCGCTAATGATATGAGGAGTAATCACAATCAGGAGCCTGCCTACGGTCAACTGAGTTGTTGGGCTGGCCGTCCAGCCAAAGCCGGGCAACTCGCTCAGACCGGGAATGCCGGAAAGCGATTTCGATTCTGTGTTGCTTACCGCGCTGGTGATCATTGCGGTGCCGCCATCGGGAACCTGGATCGTCGTGACGAAAGAGCGATTATTGATGATCGGCGAACCGTTTACCGACGCTCCTGCTAAGGAGGCCATGGTGACTTCCAATTGCATTTGGACATCTTTATTTTGCAGGACGCGGGGAAGCGCCTTCACTGTCAGTCCAAGATTTTCATACTGCACAGTTGGCGCCAATGCCAGGGGGTTGGTGCTGGCGGCGGCGGTTGCGCTGGTGCCGGCCAATAAACTTGCAAGGCTGGTGGATTCCGTCGGCGTTTGCGTTCCGGCGGAATAACTTTGCGTAACGATGGGATAGCGGGAGCCAATCAGCAGGGTTTGTTTCTGCAGATCCGCAGCGCGCAACTGGACGTGGTCAATCTCGCGCGTGTCGGAAATATTTAGCGACGCATTCGCCGTCGTACTGCCGAAGGAAAGACCGCTGAGCGTGAGACCGTTGCCGAACAGCGCGAACGGTTGATTCAGTACCGTTCCATTCACCAATCCAAGCCCGATCAGGAGGGCCGCGATCCCGGCCAGATCGCCTGGGTTTACCAGTCCAGCGGCAATCAGCTGCGTAATCGTACTTTGATTGGAGTTAATGATGCTGGTCAACTGAGACGTGACGTTGAAAACGTTCAATTGCTGGGGAAACGCGACTCCAAGGTCTTCCTGGCGCGAATCGTTCACCTGATATATCCGGACGTCCAGCATTATTTCCGGCTTGTCGACATAAAGCTGGCTCAGGGTTGCATTGATGGCGCGAAGCGTTTTCTCCGGTGCGCGAATGCTGATTGTTCCCTGGTCCGCGCGACTGGAAACCTGCTGGACTCCAAAAACATTTCTAATCAGGTTCAAGGCATTTGCGATTTCCGTCTTGTCCAGTCCGGGAAGGAACACCGTTTCCAGCAACAGGCGATCGAATTTTTTGCGGTTCTCTTGCGTGTCCTTGGCAACCAGGACGTGCGTGGGGTCCAGGGCAACCCAGAATGTTCCGGTCGCCAGCTCAACCGCTGTCGACGCATCGCCAAAGGAGAGATTCGTCAAGTCCAGTTGAATTTGTTTGGTTGGGACTGAATCGTCCAGTATCGCGGCGATCCCATACGAAGAGAAAAATTTGTCCAAAATCTGCTGCGTGCTGCCGCGAAGGTGAAACGTGGATCGAATGTCGGCGGGGGCCAATTCGATCAAGCCGGTGGAAAACGTCGGCATGGGGACCGCTGAGATCACTGCGGGGTCTTGTTGCGAATCCAGCGACTGCAAGTGTTCCCGGACGAATGGATTGTCAGGATCAAGCCGCAGCGCTTCTTGCAACTGTTGTTCAGCGGAGGCGGTTTTGCCCGATTGCTGGTCCTGCTTTGAGGTCTGCAACAGTCCGCCAACCCATTGCTGGCGCGCCAGTTCATACGCCGCCAGATAAGGCGCGCTGGTGGGGTCGAGCAGGTGTGCCTTGGCGAACAGCGTCAATGCCTGCGAGGAGTCGCGTGACTTTAGCGCGCGCGCCCCTTTACGAAAGTATTCTCTTGCTTCGCGAATCTGCTCCGGGCTTGGCGCGGGGACAGGAACAGCCGTGGCGGATGAAATCGCGGGACTGCCTGCCGTCGTCGCCGGAGAAGGTCGGTCTTCCGACATGGCCTGCGGCATGCAGGTGAAAATTCCCAATGAGACCGCAAGGCCGGCCGCCGTCAACTTTTTCTGCCAAGGAGAAATTGAGAACGTGGAAAACCTTGCCGATTTACGCGCCGGGCTCGGCGATTTCACGGGGAACCGATTTCGGCGAGCCCCGGAGCTACCCACGCGCGGGATGCAGTTCAATATTTCCTTGTAGAGGGGCCAGCTTTGCATTCGATGCTTTTTTGCAACGCGCCAATAGACTGCCTTATCGAGAAGCGACCGTCATCTTGAGCGTATCAGTTGCGTCGGGGGAAGAACAGCATGCTCGCTTCGAGGCGGACGCTTCAGTCCCAGCTTAATCTGCGCGGGATCGAGTTCGAGTTCATTCAGGGTACGGCTGAGCGTGTTGCGGTGCATGCCGAGTTGTCGCGCAGCTTTGCACTGGTTGCCCTTGTTGTTGCGCAGCACTTCCTGGATAAAGCGGCGGCGAAATTCCCGGACAGCCTCCTCGTAAGTAATGCCACTGGCGTACATCTGCACGACAAGATTATCCAATTCGCGTTTCACTTTAACGACCTCTCTTAACCGGCGGCAAATGCTGCGACAGGGGAACGGCTGAATTGCGGAAAAATGTTTCTAAAACTGTATGTTCAATGTTCTAACGTGTGCGTGGGGGAGGATGCAAGCGATTTTGGAGCCACTCGGGACCGTGCTTGATAATTGCCACTCCCTCCTGGATTTTATGCTGCAACTCGGCTGGCGCTCCAGCTGAACATTCATTGGCAGCCGAGAGGAAGTATGGAGCAAGTTCCGACCCGTTTAGCCACCGCTTCTGGGGCATGAAGGCGGCAATTGCTATGATAGCAATGACCACCAGAAAAGCGCCGCGAACGATCCCAAAAATCGCGCCCAGCAGGCTATCGAGGCCTCCCAGACCGGCGGCGTGCGTCACTTTCGAAATCGCCCTTCCGATCAACCCGACGATCAGCATCACGCCCAGGGCAATCACTAGAAAACCAACCACATCGGCAACGGCAATGGAGTGAATCACGCGCGACAACGGCACCGCAAGGATGCCATAATTCCACAAGGCCAGCCACAACCCCAGGATCAGCGCAGCCAGCGAAACAAGCTCCAGCACCAGCCCCTGGGCCGCCGCTGCAATTGTCGATAGAAGGATAACGACAACAATGAACCAATCGAAGAGTGTCATTCCAGTGAGAAACCGGTTCTCTCTAAAAAGGCGATTGAGCGATAAAAGAATTTCCTGGCCTAACGCAGATCTGCTTGACCGGTGATACGGCGAAACGCTTCCAGATATTTTTCCTGTGTTTCTATGACCACTTCTTTCGGCAGTTCCGGGGCGGGAGCCTGCTTGTTCCAGTGACTCTCTTCTAAATAGTCGCGAACGAACTGCTTGTCAAAAGAAATCTGCGGACCGCCCGGCCGATAACCGGCCCTCCACCAATAACGGGAAGAATCCGGAGTGAGAACTTCATCTGCCAGCAGTACTCCCTCCGCGGTGCGGCCAAACTCAAATTTTGTGTCGGCGAGAATCATGTCCTGCTCCTCCACATGCCGCCGGGCGCGGGTGTAGATTGCCAGGCTCAGGTCGCGGAGCAATTCCGCCTCTTTCCTTCCGATGCGATTGCCCATTTCAATCAGCGAAATATTGATGTCGTGCTCGCCAGAGGGCGCCTTGGTCGCGGGCGTGAAAAGTGGCTCCGGCAGCCGATCCGATTCCACCAGTCCCGGCAGCAGGGCGATCCCGCATACGTGCCCAGTCGCGCGGTATTCCTTCCAGGCCGAGCCGGTCAGATAGCCGCGGACGACGCACTCAATCGGGAATATCTCCGCTGGCTTGACCAGCATGGAACGCAAATGTAGAAGTTGCCGATACGGCTGGAGCGACGGCGGATATTTGTCTATATCCGCGGTGATCAGGTGAGTGGGCACCAGATCGGAAAGCAGCCGCAGCCAGAAAACGGAAATCTGGGTGAGGATTTTTCCCTTTTCCGGAATTCCAGTCGGCAAAATGTGGTCGAAAGCTGAGATGCGATCGGTGGCGATCATCAGCAACTTGTCGCCAACGGAATAGATGTCTCTGACCTTCCCGCGGGCGTACAGTTTCAGGTCCGGGAGGTCGGCTTGAAGAAGCGCTTCTGGCATGTTCTTGAGCCTTTCATGCGAATTGGTTC
>JBOGLY010000138.1:0-7669 GCA_050746425.1 Acidobacteriaceae bacterium | reverse complement strand
GCTGTTGTGCCGTCAGTTGGCTTTATTTCGAGATGCGCTGGTTTTCACCTTCGATCGCACCGGACCCGGCGCTCTGATAGTGGAAAATATCGCTGCCCTGCAAGCCCGGCTGACGCGTTGGGTGCAGATGAACCTGCACGAAATTGAGGAAGTTTTTCCGTTGGAGCGGGCGTTCGATCGTGGCGAGCAGCCGGTCCAGGCGATGATCTGCGGCACCCTTACCGCGATGCAAGCTGCGCTCGCTCTGCTGGATGAATCGACGGTGGAAGCCGAGCACCTGCGGCGCAAAATTTCCGTTCACCGGACAGAATATGCCGCCCGCGATCTTTCCATCGTAGACCTCATGCCGATTGGCTGCTCCAAGGGAAGCGCCCTGGCGCGGGTGGCTGAAGAACGCGGAATCGATTCGGCTGAAATGGTTGCCATCGGCGACAATATGAATGACCCCGAGATGCTGGACTACGCGGGTCATGCAATCGTGATGGAGAATGCTCCCGCGGAATTGCACGCAATGGCCGCGGCACGGGGCTGGGCCGCGACCGGCAGCAACGAAGCGGATGGCGCGGCACAGGCCATTCTGCGTATGCTGGAGAAGGGACGGTCCCTTCACGGCCAGTCCCGTCGGGCTGACCCAGTTACGCTGCTTGCAGATTGAGAGCAGTCTTAATAAATATATTGTCATCCCGGTCGGAGTTCGCCACGGGTCGCCACGGCGACAAGCGGAGGGACCGGCGGTTTTCCGGAAGAACGCGAGATTCTGCGATGGTCCCGGCAACCTGCGGTCAGGATGACAAATCTTATCAAGCTCAATGAGAATGCATCGACAAATCGCTCTGGTTGGCACGCTGGCATCTCTGGCAGTATTGGCTGCGGTGTCTCATGCAGCCGAGCGCGTGACCTTGCGTAGCGGTTCCGAACTGGTTTGCGATCACCTTGCAAATGTAAATGCCCAGGTCCGGCTTTATCTGACTTCGTCGGATGAGAATTACCTTGATGTCGCGGCGGACGATATTGTCGCCGTGGAAACAATTGGTCAGGAAAGCGTTTCTCCCGATGCGTTTCCGGCGGCGATCGACACTCCGCAGGCCGATGCGCAGCCGGTGAATGTCGGCGCGCTCCTGAATAGGGCTGGGGCGCAGCATCGTCTCGATCCCGATCTGCTGGCCAGCGTCGTCGATGCTGAGAGCGATGGCCAGATCCACGCGATCTCGCGGACCGGCGCACGTGGTTTAATGCAGTTGATGCCCGGAACGGCGAAGGACCTGGGAGTGCGCGACAGTTTTTCCGCTGAACAAAACATTGCCGGCGGCACAACTTATCTGGACGCGCTGCTCATGTACTATCACGAGAACATCGCATTGGCGCTGGCTGCTTACAATGCCGGACCCTCAGCCGTGGACCGCTATCACGGCATCCCACCCTATGCGGAAACGCGCCGCTATGTGGAGCGGGTCATCCATGACTTCAATCGGCGGAAAATGCGAGAAGCCAAACGGCAGGCATTTCGCGCTCATTGGTCTTCGATGGCCGCAATGCACCAGTTTCCTGTAGGTGTACGCTAAGATGAAAATCCGACGCATCCGTTTTTCCAAGAACGGATGTACATAAGCAATGGTGACGACCCACAGTAACAGGAAAACCGGTCTGGCCGCCGCGCCGACAACTTGATGCGCGACATGGTAACCCTGAGAAGATCCGCATGAAACGACATCGATGGCTCGTAATGGGTGCGGTCCTTGCCGTGCTTGTGCTTCTGGTGTACATTCAGTTCCGAACGCTGAATAGCTTTCAGTGGTCGACCCTCGCCCATACCTTCGATTCAATCCGTTGGCCGCAACTCGTGCTGGCAACCGCCCTGATATATGCAGCGTATGTCACGCGCGCGTTTCGCTGGAGCATATTTTTGCGGCCCACCAAACCGGCCTCGCCCGCGCAGATGGTCCCGGCGCAGTTTATCGGTTTCACCGCCGTCGCCATTCTCGGGCGATTGGGAGAATTCGTCCGGCCTTACCTGGTTGCACGACGCCAACAAGTCACTCTGACCTCGCAGTTGGCCGTCTATACGGTGGAGCGCGTTTCCGATCTGCTGGCAGCAGCGGCAATCATCGCGGTCACGCTGTCGATCAGCAAATCCGTGCGCAACCTTCCCTATCATGAACAATTTCGACGCGCCGGATATTTCGGGATCGTGGCGGCGCTTTTGCTCGGCTTGGTTGCTGTCGCCATCCGCGTCGCTGGACCGAAGATCGCCGATCTGTCCAGTCGCGCCGTTGGAACCGTCTCGAGCAAGCTGGCACTCGGAGTCCACGAGAAGATTCTCGCCTTCAGCTACGGACTCGATGCCATTGCCGGATGGAGCGAGCTGCTGCTGGTGCTGTTTTATTCATTCCTGACATGGGGCTTGATCGCGCTCGCCTATGTCGTGGTCGTGCACTCTTTCACTGTGCCGGAGTTGGCTTCGATTCCCGCCGCGCAAACCATTCTGCTAATGGCGGGCAGTCTGTTCGGCTCCTTCGCGCAATTGCCGGCGATCGGAGGCGGCTCCCAGGTCGCCATTATTTATGTGCTCACCAGCGTGCTCCGTGTTGGTCCAGAGGCCGCGACAGCCTGTGCGCTGACGTTGTACGTGGTGACCTTCCTCACCGTGATTCCGGCGGGCCTGGCGTTCGCCCGCGTCGAGCATGTATCGCTGCGACACATCGCCAAACAATCCGGCAGCGCCGAAGAAAACCTGCAATCTTCCGCGGCGGAATCGGATGGCCCTCGAAAGGCACATTCCCTGCCGTAGAAAACTGGCGCGCAATTCACACCTTGCCGATGACACGATCCCTGAGTTGTCGTCCTGAGCCGAAGGCGAAGGATCTCGCGGTTTGCCAGGGGGGGCCGCAAGGTCATTCACTTCGCTTGCGCTCCGTTCAGGACGACAATAGTGGGAGAAATTGCTCTACAGCTTCATGTGGGCGACACTGGGGATTTTTGAAATGTCGTTGAACAGCACATAGACCATCAGCAAGATGAGAAAGATAAACGCTGTCTGATAGACGCGCTCTTTCACTCGCTCATTCAGGTCGCGCCGCATCACCGATTCGATTGCCAGAAACAGAATCGTTCCGCCGTCCAGAATCGGAATCGGCAGCAGATTGAATATGCCCAGCTCAAGGCTGATCAGCGCCGTCCAGGCCACCGTGGGCGACCATCCCGGCAACTGCACCACATACCCAGTCTGGCGCGCGATGCCTACCGGGCCGCTCAGCGTTTTGGCCGACATGCGATGCGTGGCAATGCGCTTCAGGACGTCCAGCAGGAAAGTCGATTCCGTCAGGCCCTCGTGAATGGCCTTCGATGTTGCCTGCGCCAAAGAAAGCCGCTCGACGTGTGAAGGCGGCGGTTCGCTGTCGAACCCAATCTCATACCTTGGGCCGCCATCGGGCCCGGTGGTTTTCTCCGGGGTCACTGTGATCGTCTCCGGCTTTCCGTTCCGAAGAATGGAAAGCGTCACAGGTCGGTCGCCGTTCTGTTGCAGGTACAGCACCATGGATGGCAGGGAATGCAGCCTGATTCCGTCCACCGACACAATCTGGTCGCCAGCTTTCAGCCCGGCCTTTGCGCCCGGCATTCCGCTTTCAACCATCTGCACCTTCAACGGAGTGTTTTGCACTACCGGCGTCAGTCCCACATCGCTCAATGAAAAGTCGTCCGGATTTGCGGGAGACTTCAGAAAGAGCGAAATCTCTTTCTGCTGGCCGTCCTGTCTCACCAGCATCGGGACGGAATGGTTCAGGTTCAGCACTGACT
The DNA here is from genome assembly GCA_050746425.1 of Acidobacteriaceae bacterium. Classification (GTDB taxonomy): domain Bacteria; phylum Acidobacteriota; class Terriglobia; order Terriglobales; family Acidobacteriaceae; genus JAKAAZ01. Next base: position 3,874 of record JBOGLY010000138.1, on the reverse strand, counting down.
GCTCAAGCACCTGGTCCCAGTTCGGGTGCTGGACGCCGTCGAAGCTGGCGATGCGGTCTCCCTGGTGCAATCCGGCCCTCGCCGCCGCGGAATTGGGCACCACGTAATCCACCGTCGCGGGACTGCTGAGATAATTCGGAACTTCATTGTGGCCGATATAAACGGCGACCATGAAGATCAGCGCCAGCACAAAATTGGCCACCGGACCGGCGCAGAGAATCAGGATGCGTTGCCAGCGCGGTTTGGAATTCAGGCTGCCGGAATCGCGCGGCGCAGTGTCCGATGCGCTCGCGCCGCTCACGGGTATCGTCCCATCGCCGCCCAGTTCGCCCGCCATTTTCACGTAGCCGCCCAGCGGAAGCAGACTGATGCGGTAGTCGGTATCGCCCTTGCGAAAACCGAACAGACGGGTGCCAAACCCGATGGAGAAGGTTTCGACGCGCACCCCAAACGCCTTCGCCACGACGAAGTGCCCAAACTCATGCACCAGCACCAGCACGCCGAGTACAACAAGCATGGAAACGATACTTATAAGGGCAAATGTCATGCTGGTATTGGGATATCCGTCCTCTGGTTTTATGCTCTCTGGCCGATCGCGAGCAGTTCGCTGGCCGTGGCCCGTGCGCGGGCGTCTGAGTCCAGCACCTCGGCAATGGTTGCGGGATGCCGGTGCGGCGTCTGCCGCAGCACCTCTTCAATTGTACGCGGTATGGCAAGGAAAGGTATGCGTCTGACGAGGAACGCCTCCACCGCAATTTCATCTGCGGCGTTCAATGCGATGCAGTGCTCGCCGCCAAGCTCCGCCGCCTCGTATGCGAGCCGCAGGCAAGGGAATCGATTGAGGTCCGGCGGAGAAAAATCCAATTCCGCCAGCTTGCGCATGTCAAAGGTCAGCTCCGACGGAATCCGTTCCGGATAGGTAAGCGCGTACAGGATCGGCAGCCTCATGTCCGTTACCGAAAGCTGCGCCAGAATGCTGCCGTCGATAAATTCCACCAGCGAATGGATCGTCGACTGTGGGTGGACCGTCACCCGAATCGCGCTGGGCGGCAGGTTGAACAAACGGCACGCCTCGATGATCTCCAGCCCCTTGTTCAGCATGGTTGCGGAATCGATTGTGATGCGCTGGCCCATTACCCAAGTGGGGTGGCGCAGGGCCTGCTCGACAGTGATGTTTGCAAATTGATCGAGCGGCGTAGTGCGAAAGGGACCGCCCGACGCCGTCAGCCATATTGCGCGCACTTCCTTCGGCGCGCCGCCTCGCATGCATTGGTGCACGGCATTGTGCTCGCTGTCGATCGGCAGCAGCATTACGTTTTGCCGGCGCGCTTCCTCCACTAAAATTTCGCCGGCCGCGACCATGCATTCCTTATTGGCGATCCCCACTGTTTTGCCTGCCCGGATTGCGGCATAAGTGGCTTCCAGTCCTGCCACGCCGACAATCGCGCTTACGACAAAGTCAACCTCTCGCAACGTGGCGGCGTGGACGGTACCAGCCGGGCCGTGCACAACTTCAATACCTGCGATATCGGCGTCGCGCAGACGCTGGCGCAACTCTTCCGCCAGCGATTCTTTCGCCATCGAGACGACTCGTGGCCGCCAGCGCCGGCACTGATTGAACACGGCTTCCACATTGCGGCCCGCGGCAAGGCTGACGACCGCAAAGCGGTCCGGATAGCTTTCAACGATGCGAAGCGTACTCTGCCCGATCGAGCCGGTGGAACCGAGAATCGCAAGATGTTTCAAAATTCTCCCTGTAATAAAGCTTGTCATTCTGAGCGAAGCGAAGTGGAGGGACCTGACTGATTGCCAGCAAAACGCAAGGTCCTTCGCCTGCGGATCAGGACGACAAATCTATTTAGGCCGCAACCCCTCAATACGCTTGCCGGATTAGCAGCGCATACCACAACACGGGCAGCGCCAGCAGCAATGCGTCGATCCGGTCCAGCACTCCGCCATGTCCTGGCAGCAATGTGCCGGAATCCTTTACCCCCGCGCCGCGTTTAATTGCCGACTCCAGCAGATCGCCAATCTGTGCCGCGACGTTCAGCAGGACCGCCAATCCCACCCAATACCACCATGGTTGAGCATAAAACAACAGATCGATGCCGTGCCGATAAAGCAGGCTTCCGCAAAACACAATTCCCAGGCCCGCCAGGATGCTGCCGGCCACCGATCCCACAGCGCCTTCCCAGGTCTTTTTCGGACTTAACTTGGGTGCCATCGAATGGCGTCCTACGGATCGTCCGACATATAGGGCCACTATGTCCCCGGCCCAGACGGCGACGAGCAGAAACAACAGCAGCGACTTGCCGGTTTCCTGAATGGTCAGTAGCGGAGCGAACGCCAGCGGCAGTGCAACATAGATCAGGCCGAACAATCCCGCGGCGGCATCCGGCAATATCCGCTCCAGCGGCGATCGCAACGAGCAGATCCCCAACAGCGCCAACGCAAAAATTCCCATCGCCGGCAGCAGAAACGCCGATTGCCAAAACGCCACCGCGAACAGCAGCGCGCAAAACACAAGCACCAGCCATCGCGGCGCGCGCGCTCCGCTGGCGTCCGCCAGGGCCAGATATTCGTGCAGCGCCAGTTCCGCAATGATCCAGCCCGCCAGCATCAGCGACCACAACGGTCCCCACAGGATCAGCGCCAGCACCAGCGGAATCAAAATGACCGCCGTCAGAATCCGTTTCATTCGATAGTACTTCTCCTATTGGCGGCTGCTTTCCACCGCAGAGGCGCCTTGACCGTAAGGCTGCGCCGCAGACTTCGCAATGAACTTTTACTCTATAGCATCTGGAGAAGCGCGGCTTAGGCGAAGTGTTGTACAAGGCGGAGACTGTCCTCCTGAGCGAAGCAAAGGACCTTGCGGTCACCGGCCAGCCACGAGATCCTTCGCCTACGGCTCAGGATGATAAATAGTTCAAGGTGAGGATATCGACAGAGGCGAGTGATGCGTAACGTATGTTTCAGGGTCAACGCGTCAGCGAGTGTTCCCGTTCGCCGGGCTTTGCCTTCGGCGTATTGCCCAGCCCGCCAAAGCGTCGTTCGCGGCATTGATACTCGCGAATGGCTTCCAGCAGATGTCGCCCGCGAAAATCCGGCCAGAATCGCTCCGTCACGTAAATTTCGGAATACGCAATCTGCCACAACAGAAAGTTGCTGATGCGCATCTCTCCGCTTGTGCGGACTACCAGGTCCGGGTCCGGCATGTGCGCCGTGTAGAGCGCGCTGGAAATGCGCTGCTCGTTCAATTTAGCCAGCAATTCCTCCAGTGGAAGCGGCCCCGCCTGCTCCTCCGCAATCCTCAAAAGCGCTTCGCGCACCGCATCCACAATCTCAACCCGCGCGCCGTAATTCAATGCCAGCGTCAGCGTCGTCCCGGTGTTGCGCCCCGTCTGCTCGGCGGCCCACTGCATGGTCTCCCGCACTTCCTGCGGCAGGTGCTGGATGCGGCCAATGTATGCGATGCGCACATTGTTGTCGTTCATCCGGTTTACATTCGCGACCAGATACGTGCGCAGCAGGCGCATTAGAAAACTGACTTCCGTTTCCGGGCGGCGCAGGTTGTTTTCCAGCGAAAAGGCGTAAAGCGTCAACCACGGCAGGTCAATCCGCGAGGCGGTCTCGACCACGTACTGCACGGACTCCGCGCCTTGTTGATGGCCGAAAAATCTTTGCAGCCGCCGCTGTCCCGCCCATCGCCCGTTCCCGTCCATGATGATGGCGATGTGCTTCGGCAATTGCCCGGGGTCCAACTGCCGGTAGATGGCCAACTCTTCCTCGGACAATTCATTTAGGCGGCTGGATGCGATTGCTGTGGACAAGGGGAAATACCTCAACTTGTTTCGACCGTAGCATAGTGCTACAA